>JAPKZJ010000108.1 GCA_026393855.1 Candidatus Aminicenantes bacterium | reverse complement strand
CCAAATCCGTACCGACAGCCACAAATCAGCCACAATTGCCAAAGGTCGTTAGTGAAACTCGTTTATTATCAGCATGAAAAGTATCTCAAGCCTAGCCCTCTTAATCTGCGGGTTGTAGGTTCGAGTCCTACACGGGTCATTTTTCATTTCCCCCCTCGAATCCGGATGGCCCGGCAATCCTCGCGGAGTTCCACGTTAAAAGCCGATGATCGTTACAGGCGCCATCGGCGTCGGGCCGGAGCCCCGGCCTAAGGAAAAAGGGATCTAGCTCCCGAGCTTCTCGAAGACGTAGGTCAGCCTTCGCGCCCCGTCGGGCATTTGTTGGTCATGGACGAGCGTCAGCGTCTTCCCGTCGGCGGATAAGGAGAAGGCTTCGACCGAATTGTATTTGAAGTATTCGATCTCAGGTTCGCCGACGCCGGTGCTGGTCATCGTCATCCCTTCCTGTTCGGAGCGCACCAGCAGAATCCCCTTGTCAAAGGCTGCGGCCCCTTTGAGCTCCTTGAGGCTCTCGCCCGCGTTGAGCGCTTCCTTGCCGTCCAGCGTGTACCGGAAATTCTTAACGACTTCCCGACCTACGATGGAGATGGTCTTGCGGATGGTGATGAGGCCCGCTTCCTGTCGAATCGACAGGGTGATGCTGGGGTCGGCCGCGGCCATATCGCCCAAGTCGCTCCGTCCGGAATTGAGCTTCCATTCCCCGCTCAAATCGGGTGTCTGGGCGAAGGCAGCGGCTGCAGCCAGGCCGAATGCAATGAACAGAGTCAAAGCGGTTTTTCTCATGATTCCTCCAATCTTGATAGAACTCCGCCCGGCGGCCGCGCGTTGCTTTCGTCCGAACAGACAAAACACACCCGGTTAGGGATGCGCCCTATTCCGTTGAACAGGATCTTCCGCTGGCGGCGCAAAAGACTCCCGTCGGACGGATGATTGGGCCAATGGGCAAACCACACCTTAATCGACTATAATCGTTCCGGCGCCTGACCGCAAACATCAAGTGAAGGACGGTCTTGCAACGAATTCCGGTTGATCGCCCCGGCCTCTTCGTTTGACATTGTTACAAAGCGGGCCTATTCTTTAAATAAAGAGATCGACGGAAAGCGGATGCCCCATGTCTGATGGATTGAATAGTCGAGCCGAGCCCCCGGAAACGGAAAAATTGGCTTCCGAGATCGCCAGACTGCGCTTGGCTCTCGAGCAAGAGAGGTCGCAATGCCAGCGCTACCGTCTGGCCGCGGAATCGGCGACGAATCTGATCTATGAGTGGGATCTCGGTTCGCGCATGGAATGGCTCGGACAAGTCGACGAGATCCTCGGCTACCAACCCAACGAGATCCCCCGGACCTGGGAAGGGTATACGAGCCTGTTCCATGCCGAGGACCGGGAGCGCGTTCTAGCGGCCATCGAGAAGCGATTGAAATCCGAGGAGCCGTATTCCGTGGAATGCCGGGTCCGACGGAAGGACGGAACCTTTCTCTATTGGCATGATTGGGGAACCGTCGTTCGGGATGAATCGGGAAAACCAGTGAAGTGGCTGGGCGCCGTTTCGGACGTGACCGAGCGCAAGCAGGCCGAGAAGGTTCTGCTGGAGAGCGAGTCCAAGTTCCGGCTCCTCTTCGAAACGGCCAACGATGCCATATTTTTGATGGACCGGACCCTCTTCTACGACTGCAACCAGAAGACCTTGGAGATGTTCGGCTGCACCCGGGAACAAATCATCGGGCAACCTCCCGATCGGTTCTCCCCGGATGTTCAGCCCGACGGGAGGAAATCCTCAGAGAAAGCCCGGGAGAAAATCGAGGCGGCGCTTGGAGGGCGGCGGCAGTTTTTCGAGTGGCGGCACAGACGCAACGACGGGACTCCGTTTGATGCAGAGGTCAGCCTGAACGCATTTGATATCGGGGGGAAATCCTATCTTCAGGCCATCGTTCGCGATGTCACCGAGCGCAATCGGGCGGAAGATGAGCTGAGAAAGAGCGAGGCCAAGCATCGGAGCCTGACGGAAAACGTCAACTTGGGCATCTATCGGAACACGGTCGGGCCTGAAGGCAAATTCATTGAGGCCAACCCGGCCATCATCGCGATGTTCGGGTATCAAGATCGAGAGGAGTTCCTGGCTCTCAATGTATCGGACCTTTATCAATCTTCGGGCGACAGGGACCGATTTAACAAGAAAATGCTCAAAGAGGGATTTGTCAGAGGGGAGGAATTGGGGCTGAAAAAGAAGGACGGCAGCCCTTTCTACGGTTCCGTATCGGCGGTGCTCGGCAAAGATGAGCAGGGGCAAGCGAAGTATTTTGACGGCATCATCGACGATATCACCGAGCGCAAGCGGGCGGAGGCGGCGCTCCTGGCGTCCGAATCCCGCTATCGCCAGCTCGTGGAAAACGCCGGCGAAGCCGTCATCGTGGCCCAGGAGGGGCTCCTGAAATTCGTCAATCCGACCACCGTCCGGATGATCGGATATCCGGAGTCGGAGCTCCTGGCGCGTCCGTTTGCCGAGTTCATTCACCCGGACGACCGGGAGATGGTCGTGGCGAATTATCGGAGCCGGCTGGCCGGCAATGCGATTTTACCCCGCTACATTTTCCGCTTGGTGGCCCGCGACGGCGTCGTCAAATGGGTCGAGATCGGCGCCGTCCTGATCGACTGGGAAGGCCGTCCGGCCTCCCTGAACTTCCTGGCCGACGTCACCGACCGTCATCAGGCCGAAGAGGTCATCCGGGCGTCCTTGCGCGAAAAAGAGGTGATGCTTCGGGAGATCCACCACCGGGTGAAGAACAATATGCAAGTCATTTCCAGCCTTTTCCGTCTTCAAGCGGGGCACACCCAAAACCCGGAGTGCCGCGAGATCTTGCAAGAAGGCCAGACCCGCATCCAAGCCATGAGCCTCGTCCACGAAAAGCTCTTCAAATCCCGCGATCTTTCAAAAATTGAATTGGCCGAGTATATCCAGAGCTTGGCCCTCCACTTGTTCCACGTCTATAAGGTGGACCCCGGGCAAATCCGCTTGGACGCCAAATTCGAGGAAATGACCTTGGATATCAATTCGGCCAATCCCCTCGGACTGATTCTCAATGAATTGGTTTCCAACGCCATCAAGCATGCCTTTCCGAACGGTCGGACGGGGATCATCAAAATCGGATTGCGCCGGGCGCCCGGCGGGGCCGTCGTAGTCCGGATAGCGGATGACGGCATCGGCTTTCCGAAAAGCTTGGACTTTCGTCAAGCCAAAAGCTTCGGGTTCCAGATCGTGAACCTGCTGGTCGGCCAATTGGAGGCCACCATCGAACTGGAGCGGGCGAACGGGACCACCTTTACCGTGGCGTTTCGGGAATTGCCTTACGCCTCCCGGGCCTGATCGGCAGCCCCCTCCCGCGTTTACTTGATCAGCCGCTTCTTCATCCGCTTGACGCCGAAGACGAAGGCAACCGTGCCGAGGGCCGCGCCGACCGCGATGTTGAACAGGATGCTGGTCGGGTAGACGCCCGAATAGACCGCCCGCGAAATCTTGACGGCATGGGTCAAAGGGAAGAATTGGGCCAGGGTCTTCATCCAGGCAGGGAAGTTATCCAGAGGGAAGAAGACGCCCGAGAAGAAGAGCATCGGGGTGATGACGAGCTCGGTGTAGTAGTTGAAGAAATCGAAGTTGGGGGCATAGGAGGTCACGATCATGGCCAGGGAGGCGAACAGGACGCCGACCAGGAGGACGACCACAAGGACGAGCAGGAAGCTCCAGAGGGAGGCGGGGAAGATGCCCATGACGCCGGCGACGGCCATCATCAGCCCGCCCGAAATGAGGCCCCGGAAGGCGGCCCACAGGATGTCGCCGGTGATGGCGTCCTCGGCCGAGACGGGAGTCGCGACGAGCGAGTCGTAGAGCTTCTCGTGGACCATCTTGACGAAGGTCCCGAACAGGCACTCGAAGGTCGCGGACATCATGACCGAGGAGATGATGACGCCGGGGACCAGAAAGTGCAGGTAGCCCTTGCCGCCGAAGGCGCCCATGTAGGCGCCCATGCCGATGCCGAAGGTGACCAGGTAGAACAGGGGTTGGACCAGACTGGCGATGAACGTGGTCAGGACATAGCGCTTGTACGAGATCAGGTTGCGGATAAAGACGTGGCCGACGCGGTAGGAGATGTTCATTCGACGAGGCTCCGTCCCGTCAGCTTGAGGAAGACGTCCTCCAGGGTGGCCGGGCGGTGGACGACGCGGGGCAGGTCGAGCTCGACCAGCTTCTTGCGGACGTCGTGGCCGTCGCGGCAGTAGAAATAGAGCGTGTCGCCGACCCGTTCGTGGCCGCAGACGCCGCCGCCGAGAGCCTCGATCAAGCGCTCGTCCTCCTCGGGCCCGATCCGGATCTCGATGACCTCGCGGCCGATCTCCTCCTCGATCAGGCGGTTGGGCAAACCTTCCTTGAAGATCTTGCCCTTGTCCATGACCACCAGGCGGTCGCAGAGCTGTTGGGCCTCGTCCATGTATTGGGTGGTCAGGATGACCGTCACGCCGTCGGACTTGAGCTGGCGCAGCCGCTGCCAGATGAGGTGGCGGGCCTGCGGATCGAGTCCTGTGGTCGGCTCATCGGCGATGATCAGTCGGGGGTGGTTGATCAGGGCCCGGGCCACCAGCAGGCGGCGCTTCATGCCGGTCGAGAGCTGGTCGATCTTGCTGTCTTTCTTAGCTTCGAGCTCGACGAACTTAAGAAGCTCGTCGACCCGGGTCCGGGCCTCCCGCCGCGGGATGTCGAAGAAGCGGGAGAAGACCAGCAGGTTCTCCCGGACGGTCAGGTCGATGTCCAGGGTGATCTCCTGCGGGATGACTCCGGTCATGGCCTTGATGGCCCGGTTGTCGACCGAGGCGGACAGGCCGTCGACCAGAATCGTGCCCGAGGTCAGGGGGGAGACGCAGTGGATCATGCGGATAGTGGTCGTCTTGCCGGCCCCATTGGGCCCCAGGAACCCGAAGCACTCGCCTTCTTGGATTTCGAACGAAATCCCGTCCACGGCGGTAAAGTCGCCGTACTTTTTGACCAGATTCTCGGCCTTGATGATCGTTTTCATGGGGTGAAGAGGCGTTATCATAGCAGAAACGCCGCCGGCGGGGAAGTTGCGGCTCCCCGGAGGACCCGCTATACTGCCGCCGTGAACGCCCCGCTTCCGCCCCTCCGCCTCGGACCGCTGACGATCGATTTCCCGGTTGTTCTGGCGGCCCTGGCCGGATACAGCGATCTACCATACCGGACGATCTGCCGGGATCTCGGGGCGCCCTTCGCCACGACCGAAGTGATGCTCGACAAGTTTCTTCTCCACGAGGGGAAGCTCCGACGCCATCTCGTTCGCAGCGATGCCGGCGATCATCCGGTCGGGGGGCAGATCATGGGCTCGGCCCCGGACCTCATGGCCCAGGCGGCCCGCACCCTGTGCGATCTGGGGTTCGACGTCGTGGACCTCAATTTCGCCTGCCCGGTTAAAAAGGTCGTCTCCCGCAAGCGCGGCGGCCACATGATGGCCGACGCCGAAGGAACGCTGGCGGTCGTCCGGGCGGTGCGCGAGGCCGTTCCCGATCGGCCGCTGATGATCAAGCTGCGAAAATCATTTGCCTTGGATGACGATGCTTGCGCGGCGTTTTGGGAGATCGCCCGGGGCGCCTTCGAGCTCGGCGCGGACGCCATCTGCGTCCACGCCCGGGCGGTCGAGCAGATGTATACGGGTCCCGCCGACTGGGATTTTCTTCGGCGCGTCAAGCAGGCCTTTCCCGGTCGGACCGTCATCGGCTCGGGGGATGTCCGGACGCCTGCGGAGGCCCTGCGCATGATTGCCGAGACCGGCGTCGACGGCGTCGCCGCCGCCCGCGGGGCGATCGGCAATCCCTGGTTCTTCCGCCAAGCCCGGGACCTGGCCGCCGGCCGGGAGCCGGTCGTGCCCTCGCTGGCCGAGCAGCGCGCCGTCATGGAGCGCCATTTCGCCCTGGCCGTGGAGCAGTACGGCGAGTACAAGGCGGCTTTCGTCATGCGCCATTTCGGCATCAGCTACGGCCGGCTTCATCCGCATCCCAAGCGCATCCGGATGGCCTTCGTGGCCGTCCGCACCGTCGAGGAGTGGAAAGCGGTGCTCGACGCCCATTACGCCTGAACGGGCCCTGATCCGGCCGGATTTGATCGAAGTCAAAGACCCGAGCGGGCTTCCGGATTATGCTGGGCTTGAAATCCCAAGTTCGGAGGACAAGATGAAAATGATTCAAGCCCTGCTGGCGCCCGAGGCCGAAAACCCGCACGGAGTCAGCGTCCGGCCGCTGCACGATACCGAGCACGTGGCGGCCGTGATGATTACCCTGGAGCCGGGGCAATCCCTCAAGCTCCATAGAACGCCCGTGGACGCGTTCTTCTTCGCCCTGGAAGGAGAGCCCACGGTCGAGGTCGGAGGCGAACGCCGGACGATTGCGCCGTGGACTCTGGTCGACAGCCCGGCCCTCGTTCCCCACCGCATCCTGAACGAAAGCATGACCCGGGTCCGCGTCCTCGTCGTCAAGACGCCCAAGCCGACGACGAGCGGCAAGATCCTTTGATCGGGGGCGACCATGCCGACACCAACCGAAGAGCTTAAAATTGAACATCAGGCCATCAAGCGTATGCTGGGCATCCTGACCCGGGCTTGCGCTCGGATCGAGGCCGGGAGCCCCGTCGATCCGGCCCATCTGGACGCCGCCGTCGAATTTATCCGGGTCTTTGCCGACAAGTGCCACCACGGCAAGGAAGAGGACCTGCTCTTCCCGGCCATGGTGGCCGCCGGTGTCCCCGATCAAGGCGGCCCGATCGGCGTCATGAAAGCCGAGCACACGCGAGGGCGGGAGCTTGTCCGGAAGGCCGCTGCCGCCCTACCGGGGCTGAAGCGGAAGGATCGGGCGGCGGCGGCGGACTTCGTCGCCCAGGCTCGCGGCTACGCCGCACTCCTCGGCCCGCACATCGACAAGGAGGACTTCATCCTCTATCCCATGGCCGATCGGCTTCTGGCGAAGTCCGTCCAGGCCGGGCTGTCGAAGGAGTTCGAACGGGTCGAGGACGAGATCATCGGGGGAGGGAGCCACGAGCGCTTCCACCGCCTCCTGGACGATTTGGAAGCGGCCTATCCGCCGGCCTGATCGTCGTCCCGGGCGGCTCTTTTAAAGGCGCGGCAGGACGACCGGACGGCCTTCGATCATGCGGACGTCGACCGGGACTCCGTAAACAAACCCCAGCCGTTCCTCAGTCAAGACATCGACGGGAGGGCCCCCCGCCGCGATCTCGCCGCCGCGCAGGAGAATGGCTTCGTCCGCTACGAGCGCCGCGATATTGGGATCGTGTGTGGTCAGGATGACGGTCCGGCCCTCCTTCCGGATGGACTCCAGAATCTTCAGAATCCGGCGGGTGTTGGCCAAGTCGAGGTGAGATAGGGGCTCGTCCAGGAGATAGACGTCGGGAGCCTGGGCCAGGACGCGGGCGATCGCGGCCAGCTGCCGTTCGCCCCCGCTCAAGGCGTGCACGGCCCGATCTCGAAGCGCTGTCAACCCCGTCCGTTCCAAGGCGGCGGCGGCGGCGGCCCGGTCGGCTTCGCCCGGTCTTTCCAACAGCGCCAGATGAGGAGCCCGCCCGAGCAGGACGTGTTCCCCGAGCTCCAGCTCGAAGGCGGGAGCCTCGTCCTGGGGGACGAAGCCCACCTGGCGGCTCCACTCTCGCCGCGTGGACGAGGCCGGCTCCCGGCCGTTGATCATGATGCGGCCGCTCGCCGGGGTCAGCCAGCCCAGGATGAGATTCAGCAGGGTCGTCTTGCCGGATCCGTTGGGACCCAGCAAGGCCGTTACGGCGGACCGGCGGAATCGCCAGGACACTCCGGACAAGACGCTCGGCGCGCCCGGCCCATAGGCGAACGAGACGCCTTCCACGACGACGATCGGATCGGCCGGGTTCAATTGCGGACTCCCGGGCGCTGCTTGATGAGCAGGATCAGGAAAGCGACCGTGCCGAAGAGCGAGGTCAGGATGCCGAGCGGGATCTCGCCGCTGAGCAGGGTGCGCGAAAGGTCATCGCAGACGAGGACGAAGAGGCCGCCTAGGACGAGAGAGACGGGAAAGGCTTTCTGGGCGTCGGAGCCGGCCAGGCGGCGCGCGATATGGGGGATGACCAAGCCCACCCATGTGATCTGTCCGGCTTTGGCCACGACGGCCGCGGTCGCGGCGACTGCGGCGATGAGAAGCACGAGGCGCTCCCGCCGCGGCGCGGCCCCCAGTGAGAAGGCCGTCTCTTCGAGCAAAGCCAGCAGGTTCAGCCGCCAGCGCATCAGAAACATCAGGGTCAGGGCGGCCAGGCTGACCGGCAGCATCTCCAGGACGTCCGGCCAGGTGATGTTCCAGAGCCCGCCGAGCATCCAAAAGGTGATGTCGGGCAGTTGCCGATGCGGGTCGGCCAGATACTTGAGCATGCCCGTGCCGGCCGAAAAGAGCGAAGCTACGGCGATACCGGCCAGGACCAAACGCAGGATGCCGCCGCCGAATCGGATCCGGCGCGACAAGGCGTAGCTCATGGCCAATCCCAGGAAGGCAAAGAGAGCCGCGCCGGCCTGGACGGCGGCCGCCGAGCCGGCGGCGAAGATGATCGCCGCCGAGGCGCCAAAGGCAGCGCCCTGGGAGACGCCCAGGAATCCCGAGTCGACGAGCGGGTTGCGAAAGAGCATTTGGAAGACGAGCCCCGAGGCCGAAAGGACCATGCCCAGCAGGACGGCGGCGGCGATGCGCGGCAGGCGGAGGCTGGCGACGAGATCGAGCGCCAACGGATCGTGCAGGATGGCGGCCGGCGAGCTCAAGCCGGGCCCGGGATAGCGCCCCAGCAGCATGGAAACGGCCAAGACGATCAGAAGGCCCGCCGCCAGGACCGCGAACGCTCGTTTCATCCAGGCCCCTTCAGCGCAGATCCGTCTTGACCGCGGGCTTGATCTTGGCTTCCACCTCCGCGTGATTCATCCCGTAGAGAGTGCCGTAGAAGAGGTCCATTTCGGCGCCGGCATCATAGCTTGGGAATTTATCCGGATGAATCCGAGCGGCCAGCCAGGTCAGGCCGAGAATCCAGCGCGGATCCGGCGTGTCCCAGCCGTAGATGTCGGCGGGGAAAGCCATCAAGCGGCCTACCCGAACGGCCTTCAAGGCCGCCCAGCGCGAATCGGCCTTGAAGTCTTCCAAGGCCTTGCCGGGATCCATGGAATGCCAGAAGACGATATAGATCTGGTCCGGATTCCAGGCCGCGATCTGTTCCAGATTGATGACCGTCCAGCCGGTTGCCGGATGGGCGGAATCGAGCCAGACCGGGAGCCCCCCCCCAGCCTGAACTTGAAGCGTCTGCATCCAGCTGCGGGCCGGCACTTGAACGGCGACTTTGCCGGCCCGGGCGATGGCCATGGCCAGGAGAACGCGCGGCTTAGCCGCGTCGGCGAGGCCGGCCAGACCGGATTCGACGGCCGTCCGCCGGCCCCGGTAGTAGGCTGCGATCTCTTCAGCCCGTTTGGGATTGTCGAGCAGGAGGCCGAGCGTCTTCAAGTCGCGCTCGTACTCGGCCGGGGTTTCCAGGCCGAGCTGGGCGACCGGGATGCCGATCGCGGCCAGCGATTCGGCCTTGGGATCGGGAACGGAGCCGCGGGTCAGGACGAGGTCGGGATGGAGCCCCGCGATCTGTTCCGGGCCAGGGTTGGGATCGAGGAACGTCTTCTTGGCGAATTCGGGATCGACGAGCGGAAGGAATTCGCTGGCCGTTCGTCCTTTCCTCTCCATGGCGATCATCCGGGCCCGGCCCTCGGGAAACATATACAGCAGATGAGCCAGAATGTAGGGGCCGTCGCCGATGACCACGATCCGGCGGGGAGGGCCGGCCAGCTTGACTTGGCGTCCAGCCGCATCGGTGAAGGCGAGGGGCGATTGGCCGATGGCGCTCGCGTGCCCGGCGACGGGAAGGAGCGCCAGGGACGCTCCCAGGATGGCTGCCGCGCCGGCGATCCGGCGCATCGTCTTGATCGGCATGATGTCTCCTTTCCGATGCGGGAGGCCGGGACGTTTCCCTCCAGGCCTTGGCCGGCCGAAGCCGGCGCTTCGCCCGGGCGCCTTGGGTTCGCCTTTAGGACGCGCGGGTCGGAGAACAGGCTGTATTATAGCACGGCCACGCGGGGTCCGATCCGGCACGTTCGCGGCGCTCGAACCCCGATTTTAAAATCGGGGGATGAAGCGCCGCTCAGTATTAACAGGGTTTATTGACGCGCCGGGACGGCTCGTCTAGGATAGGGGGCAAGGAGACTTCCATGGCCCTCGACGATAAAAAGCTACCTCCCGACTTGACGGCCGATCCGGCGATCGCTGCTGACTTTCGCGGCCGCCTGGAAAGCGGGCTGTTGCCTTGTCAGGCCGCTTTCGACGCCGCGGGGCGCTTGGGAGTCGGCCCGGGCGACGTCGGGCGCACGGCCGACGCGCTGGCCATCCGTCTGACCCGCTGCCAGCTCGGCCTGTTCGGCTTCCCTGGGCATGCCAAGGGTTGGGCCGCCGCCGGCGCTACCGAGCGTCCCATCCCCTCCGGCTTGAAGGAAGCGCTGCTCGCGGCACGCGACGGCCGCGGCGATCTGTCGTGCCTGGCGATCTGGCGGGAAGCCGAACGGTTCGGCGTCGACCGCATCCAGGCTGGCTATGTCGCCGACTCGTTGGGCGTCCCCATCCGGCACTGTCAATTGGGCGCGTTCTGACCGTACCCGAATCGACGCCGCAAGGCAGCTCCGGTGGCCGAGTCTGCCGCGGCCGCCACTTCCGAGGGCGTGCCGATGGCGACGATCCGGCCGCCCGCGTTCCCGCCCTCCGGGCCCAGATCGATGATCCGATAAGCCCTGGCGATAAGGTCCAAGTCGTGCTCGACGGCAACCAGGGTATGGCCTCGGCCAAGTAACCCGGCGAAAATTCTCGCCAACCCCTCGACTTCCGCCGCCTGAAGTCCGGCCGTGGGCTCGTCGAAAAGATAAAGAGTCTCGCCGGGGGAAGGCTTCATGAGCGCCTCCGTCAACCTCAGCCGCTGGGCCTCTCCGTCCGAGAGCGTGTCCAGCGTCCGGCCGAGCTGCAGGTATCCCAGCCCCGTTTCCCCGGCCGCCCGGACGGCGTCCCGCACAAGCCGATCCTCAAAAACGAGGCCGGCCTTCTCAAGGGGCAGCGCCAGGACGTCGGCGATCGTAAGCCCTTGGCATCGGGCTTCGAGGACCTCCGGCCGATAGCGCAGGCCTGCGCAGGAAGGGCAGATCGCTTCCGTCTCGGCCAGAAAATCGAGTCCCGGCCTGATGACCCCCGAGCCTTCGCACGCGGGACAGCGTCCGGCGGCGGTGAGGTAGGAAAAATGCCTCTTGCCCAAGCCCAGGCGCCTCGCGTCATCTGTCTCCGCGAACAGGCCGCGGATCTGGTCGAAGACCCGCAAATAGGTGGCCGCCGTGGCCAGCGGACTTGCGCCGAGAGGCTCCTGGCCCACGGAAACGACTTGAGCGTACCGGGACAAGCCTTCGACGGAGAGACACTCGATGGGCCGCCCGGCCTCGGCGGTCGCAAGCAGGACGCCTTTGACCAAGCTGGATTTGCCGCTGCCGGAGACGCCGCTGACGACGGTCAGGGCCCGGGCCGGTATCTCGACGTCGATCCTGTGCAGGTTGTTGGCCCGGGCGCCGCGAACGATCAACCCGGGCGCCGGATCGGCCGGCAGGGGAGCCGGACGATTCCCGGCCGACCGCAAAGCGTGTCCGGTGGAGGAGGCGGGATCGGCTCGCAGAGCGGCGGGCGAGCCCTGCGCCGTGATGAGCCCGCCGGCCTTGCCCGCCCCGGGACCGAGCTCGATGACCTGATCGGCCGCCGAGATGACGTCGAGGTCGTGTTCAACGACCACGACGGTGTTGCGCGCCCCGACCAGCCCGCGGAGCGAGCTGATCAGGCGCTCGGTATCGCGGGCGTGGAGTCCCCGGGTCGGCTCGTCGAGCACGAAGGTGACGCCCGTCAGCCGGGCGCCCCAAAGGGAGGCCAGGCGGAGGCGCTGATGCTCTCCGCCGGATAGAGTCTCGGCTCGCCGGTCGAGCGACAGATAGCCCAGGCCGACCTGCCGCAGAAGTCCCAGGCGGCGGAGAATCTCGGGCCAAAGGGCTTCGGCAGCCGCGCGGGCTTTCGGTCCCAGCGTATCGAGGACTTCATTTTCGGAAAGCCGGGCTTCGGCGTCCTCGATGCTTAAAGCGCTGAACCCGGGCAGGGAGAGTCCGCCGAAGGTCACCGCTAGGGCTTCTCGTTTCAACCGGCGGCCGCCGCATTCCGGGCAGGGGGCGTTTTGCAGGAACATCTTCAGGGATTCGCCGCGCGAATCCCCGTGCTTGCGGGCGTATTCCTCCTCGATCAAG
Organism: Candidatus Aminicenantes bacterium; assembly: GCA_026393855.1. Lineage (NCBI taxonomy): Bacteria > Candidatus Aminicenantota > Candidatus Aminicenantota bacterium. Next base: position 100,540 of record JAPKZJ010000108.1, on the reverse strand, counting down.
CCGGCGAATCCCGGCCAGGGGCCGCGGAAATTAAAATCGCCCTGGCGATTTCCGCGCTTATAGGACCAGACGATGTCATAAACGGTATCGTCCGTGCCTCGAAAAGCCAAGCGCCGGGCTTCCGGGCTGAGCGCCTGGTAGGGGAGGCTGAAATCTATTCCGGCGGCCATACCGGCGGCCTTCAGCGCGGCGATATGGCGGCCGAAGGGATCGCCATAAAAGCGTCCAGTCTTCGTCCCGTTCATAGCCCCGTCGACGAGCGGCTTTGCGGGGTCGGTGATCAAAGCTTCCGGGTCGGCGGCCGCGAGCCGGCCGAGGCCGCCGCAGCAGGGGCAGGCGCCCTCCTCGGTGTTGAAGGAGAAATGCGCCGCCGACAGCCCGGGCGGTTCGTTCCCCGCTTCGTCCCGGCCCGCCCGCGAATAAAGCAGCCGGGCGTAGTCGTGGATCTCGGTCATCGTTCCCACCGTGGACCGCGGATGGCGTCCGGCCGTCCGGGGGCCCACGGCCAGGGGCGGCGTCAATCCCCGGGCCGATTCGAAATCGGCTTTTTCGCCGGGATCCAGGCGGTCCCGGACATAGGTCGAAAAGCTCTCCAGGAAGCAGCGCCGGGATTCGGCGAACAGGGTGTCGAAGGCCAGCGACGATTTGCCGCTTCCCGAGGGCCCGGCGACGACCGTCAGCTTCTCGAACGGGAATTCCGCCCGGATCGAGCGCAGGTTATGCGTGGTGACGCCGGTCAGGCAGATCGGCTCCCGGGCCGTCTCGGTCCGGACCGATTTCGTGCGGCGCGGGGCTATCGGCCGAGGCGCGTCCTTCGGTGCCGCGAACAGGCCGGCCAGCGATCGGCCTATGGGCGAATCGGCCCGGCAGGCCGCGTCCGCCGGCCGGCCGGCGAAGACGATTGATCCGCCGTCCGGGCCCGATCCTGGCCCCAGCTCGATCAGCCGATCGACGGACTTCAAGAACCAGGGATCGTTCTCGATGGCTATGACGGTGTGCCCGCGGCGGACGAGATCGTCCAGGGCGGTCAGCAGCGCGTCTGTATCCCGCCGGTGGAGGCCCGTCGTCGGCTCCTCGAGGAGGAAGATCATGGTCCCGGTTTCGGGGCGCATCAGCTCCGCGGCCAGCCGGACCCGCTGGGCTTCGCCGCCGGACAGGGTGGTGGAGCTTTGCCCGAGCTTGAGATATCCCAGGCCCAGGCGCGACATCCAGCCGAGGTCGCGGGAGAGCCGCTCGGGCTCGGGGAAGAAGACGGCGGCTTCGTCGACCGTCATCTCCAGGACTTCGTGGATGTCCCGGCCGCGGACTTTGACTTCGAGGGTCGCCGGATTGAAGCGGCGCGTTTCGCAGGCCGGGCAGGGAACGTCCACGTCGCCCAGGAAATGCATGCCCACCGATTCCCAGCCGGCGCCCAGGCATCGCTCGCAGCGGCCGCCGGGGGTGTTGAAGGAGAAGCGGCCGCGCCCGAAGCCGCGGGCGACCGCCTCCGGCGAGGCCGCGAAAAGATCCCGGATCCGGTCCGAGACTCCCGTGTATGTAGCGGGATTGGAGCGCGGCGTCCGTCCAATCGGCGTCTGGTCGATCTCGATGAGCCGGAAGCGGGGGAAGGGGACGTCCACACCGTCGGCATCCAGGCCCGGCCCGAAAGCGCCGGTCCGCAGGCGGGCGGCCAGGACCTCACGGACGAGGGTGGATTTTCCCGACCCGGCCGGCCCGCAGACCGCGTTGAGGGCGCCGGTCAGGAGCTCCGCCGTGACCGAGCGCAGATTGCGCAGGCGGGCGTTGCGGACGATCAGGGCGCCGGTCCCGGGCCGCGTCGGCGCGAACCCGGTAGCCGCGACGGCGAGGGGCCTTTCGCCGGGCGGGCCGGCGAACACGACGGTTCCGCCCGCGGGTCCGGGCCCGGGCCCGAGCTCGATGACGTGATCGGCGGCCCGGATGACGTCCTCGTCGTGCTCGACGACGAGCACGGTATTGCCGGCGTCGCGCAGAGTCCACAGGACGTCGACCAGCCGTGCCGTCTCGGACGGATGAAGTCCGGCGGTGGGCTCGTCCAGCACGTAGAGCACGCCGCGCAGTCCGCTCCCGGCCCGGCCGGCCAGGCGGATTCTTTGCGCCTCTCCGCCCGACAGGGTGGACGACGGCCGGTCCAGGGCGAGATGGCCCAGGCCGAGCCGGAGGAGGATTGCGGCCCGTTCGATCAACGCGCGCTGCACGGCCTCGCCGGCCGCGGCCTCGCCCGGTTCGAAGGTCAGGCCTTGGAAGTCCGCCGCCAACCGGCCAATCGTCAGGCGGGTCCAATCGGCGATCGAACGACCCCGGAAAAGAACCTGGAGGGCTTCGGGCCGGAGGCGTCGGCCCGCGCAAGCGGCGCAAGGCATCGTCCGGGCATAGCGCAGGATGCCGTCGTTTCGCTTGGTCCGGAGAATGGCCTCCATGACCGGCAGGATGCCTTTGTACGTTCCTTCTTGCCTGGGGCGGGCCGTAATCCCCGTCCAGCGCAGCCTGGATTCTAAGGGATGCTTGCCGAAAGGGATACGGACCCGATCCGAGCCGTGCAGCACGATCCGGCGGGCCTCTTCGTCCAGGTTCTGCCAGGGTGTATCGACGTCGAAGCCGTGGGCCCGGCAGACGACGTCGAGGACGTCCATCGTCACCTGGCTGTAGATGATATAACCAGCCGGGGTCGTCAACGCCAAGGCTCCCTGCCGGATGGTCTTGGCCGGGTCGGCGATGATCAGGCCGGGATCGATGGCGTCCTCGACCCCCAATCCGCGGCAAGCCGGGCAGGCGCCCCGGGGGGAGTTGAAGGAGAACAGGCTCCGCTCGAGCTTCAGGGGGAATCCGGCGGGCGGCCGGCCGATCCGGGCCATCAGGAGCCGCAGCAGATCGAGGAGCTCGGTCAGGGTGCCGACCGTCGAACGGGGGCCGGACGCTGTCGTCCGCTGGGAGACCGCGACGGCGGGGCGGAGCCCGTCGATGTGATCCACTTCCGGCCGCAGGAGCTTGCCCATGACCAGCCGGGCCGAGGCGGAGAAGGACTCCAGATAGCGGCGCTGGGCCTCCCGGAAGACGACGTCGAAGGCCAGCGACGACTTGCCCGACCCCGAGACGCCGGTGACGACCGTCAAGCGGTCGTGGGGGATGTCCGTGTCCAGCGAACGCAGGTTGTTCTGGCGGGCGCCGCGGACACGGATCGACGGGAGAGTCGGGAGCGGGGGAGTCATATCAAAGCTCAGAAGGAGTCGGGGCCATCGTCGGCCGGGGGAATCTCCTCGGGCGGCTCGGGGATGGATTCCGGTTCCAGGGGAGGGATCGCCTCGATCTCGGCGGCCCGCCGTTCTGCCCGCCCCCGGAACAGGCGCTTCAGCCGGGTCCAGCCGCCGGCCGGGGCGTCGCCGTCCTCGATGGCACAAGGCCGGGATGTCTTACGGGCATGGACCGGGTCGCGGTCGGGCTCGTCGCGTTCGATGGCGTCCATGGAAACTATCATCTTAGGGAAATCGGGGCTAAAACTCAAGGTTGTCTTGCCGGGCCGATTCTGTTAAAATGGACGCCTTCATCCACTTTCAACCCAAGGAGATCGCGCCTTTGCAGACGTATGGCAAGCTCGACAGCAAATTCCGGTTCGTCATCGTGGCGTCCAAGCGCGCCAAACAGCTCCTCAAAGGCGCCAAGGTGAAGATCCGGACGAAATCCCGCAATCCCATCCGAATCGCCCAGGCTGAAGTCCGCGAGGGCCTAGTCGATTTCGACATCATTCAGGACCGGCCCGAGGACCTCCTCGAGGCCGACGAACAGGTCTTCACCCCCGACGACGAGATCGACGATTTGGACGGCGCCGCCGGTGCGGACGACGACGAAGCCGAAGAAGGGGCGGAGGCCGCTGAGGAAGAGGGGGCCGAGTTCGACGACACCGCCCATGAGGATGACGAGGGGCACGGCGAGGAGTGAGTCGTCCCTTCCGGATAGCCGGCCTCGGCCAGCATCCGGACATAGCCTGCGGTGATCCACTCCCGCGACGGGAAGCCCAATTTTTCGGCCAGCCTGGCGATGGCCGGCCGTTCGCCTTCCAGTTCGAGAAAATTGCCCAACAGGGTTTCGTCCAGGCAGACTGAGACCTTGCCCATCCGGAAAGCGGTCCGCATCTTGGCGTAGCGGAAGACGGGCCGCAAGCCGAGCGCCCGCACGATCTTGCGAGCCTGAACCAGGTCGCGGACCCCGGTCTCGAATTCCTCCCGGACCTTGAAGCGCCTCGATTTTTGGGTCGGACCTTTGAAGGTCAGGCTGGCCCGCCGGCCGGCCAGGCGCAGCCGCAAAGCGCGGCCGCCGGCTTTCAAGCGACCGTCGGGGAAATCGAAGAGGACGTTGTTTTCCCGGTGCCGCTCCCGGCGCAGCGCGGCTCCCAGTCCGAGCAGGCGGTCCCGCATCGCCTTGGGATCGCCGATCCGAATCTTGATCTCGACTTCCAGCACGTCATTTATCCCGGTTGAGCAGCAAGCCGATCAAGCCGAGTAGCGCCTCTCGGGCCTCGCTTTCGGGCAGGGTTCGGAGGATGGCTTCGGCTTCGGCCGCGCTCCGGCGGGCTTCCTCGAGCGTCTCCGCCAGGGCGCCCGTGGCTCGAACCGCGTCCAGAATTTCGGGACCGACTTCGGGATCGGAGGCCAAGCTTTCGATCCGCGCCAGGATCCGCCGTTTCGGCTCGCCCTCGAGGCGTTTGAGACACCTCAGAATCGGCAAGGTGAATCGGCCTTCCCTGAGATCGGAAAGAACGGGCTTGCCCAGAGTGCCGGCGTCGCCGGCGTAATCGAGCCAATCGTCGACGATCTGGAAGCACATCCCGAGGCAGCGGCCGAAGGCCTCCATGGCCTCGGATTGGGCCGGGGTCGCATGGCCCAGCTCGGCCCCGATGCGGCAGGCTCCGGCGAAGAGGGAGGCCGTTTTTTTGTTCAGGATCTCACGGTAGACGGGTTCGGGAATATCCGGCTTCCCGCTCCAGGAGGTTTCGACGAGCTCGCCCTCGATCATGGCGGCCGTGACGCCGGCCAGGATGTCGATCAGGGCGTAGTTGCGCTTGCGCAGCGCCAGCAGGATGGATTGGATGTAAAGAAAATCGCCCAGCAGGACGGTGATGTTAGCCCCCCAGCGGGCGTGAACCGTGGCCTGGCCGCGCCGCCGGTCGGAGTTGTCGACGATATCGTCGTGGATCAAGCTGGCCGTATGGAGGACTTCGATCATGGCTGACCAGAAGACCGATTCTCCGTCGGGGAGGCCGAATAGGCGGTTCGAGAGGAGAAGAAGCGCGGGTCGGATCCGCTTGCCTCCGAGCAGAAACAGATAGTCGCCTATCTCCGCCAGCAGGGGATTGGCTGCGGGCACGACCCGCCTCAGCTCGTCCTCGACCAGCGCCAGATCGGGGAGGATGGGCCGGTAAAGGTCGCTGAGGGCGGCGGCAACGGGCGAATTATCCATGGCGGGGCGTTCATCTTAGCACGGAGCCCGGAAAGGGGTCAAACGGCCGGGGCCGGCCGCGAAACCAGGAAGGCTTCGTAGTTCCGGCGCAGCGAAGGGGCTAGATCGGCCGGATCGAGTCCGCGCAAGCCGGCCAGAAACCGGGCTGTCGCCGCGGCGAAGGCCGGCTCGTTGCGCTTGACGCGTCCGCGGTAGGGCACCGGAGCCAGATACGGCGCGTCGGTCTCCACGAGCAGCCGATCGAGGGGGACCCGGGCGGCGACTTCGCGCAGATTCCCGGCGCTCGGAAAAGTCAGGATGCCCGAAAAGGAGATCCAAAAGCCGCGGTCGATCATGGACGCGGCGAACGGCCAGTCCTCGGTGAAACAGTGCAGGATGCCGCCCCGCGAGAAATTTTCCCCGTCCACGGCCGACCGGATATCCGACCCGGCCAAGCGGCTGTGGATAATCGCCGGGAGGCCGAGGGTCTCGGCCAGGGCGAGCTGTTCGGCAAAAGCCCGGCGCTGTTCGGCCGGAGTGGAAAAATCATAGTGATAGTCGAGGCCGATCTCGCCGACCGCGACGAGAGAGCCCGATCGGGCCAGGCCGACGATCTCTTCGGCCCGGGCCGGCGACCAGTCCTTGGCCTGGTGAGGATGAAGGCCGGCTGCGGCTCGGATCCAAGCCTGGGTTCGGAGGAGCTCCAGCGTGATTCGCCGGCTCCGTTCGGAGGAGATGTCGATGGGGCAGAGGATGGCCCCGATGCCGGCGGCTTGGGCCCGGGTCAGTACTTCATTCCGGTCCGGGTCGAACTCCGGCATATCCAAATGGGCGTGGGTATCGGGGAAGATGGAGTCCGGCGCGGGCGCGGGATGCGGATCGGAGGGGAGAGTCTTTTCGTCGCTCATGGGTCGGCTCAAAAAAAACCCCCGCTCATCCTTCGGCGGGGAAGGATGAGCGGGGGATGGCGGGACAACGCGCCCTTACTGGGCGAACTTGTTCTTCAGCGACCGCAGCGGCATGGGTCCGAAGCTCAGCAGCTTGGCCGCGAATTCCTTCTTGTTGAAGGCTTGGCCTTGAGTCTGCTTGGCGGCCTTCTCAAGATCCAGAATTTCCTGCAGCCCCATGTAGGGATAGACGGCTAAGCCGGGGTTGAGGACGATCATGTCCCACTTGCGCTCGGCCTCGGCCGGGGTCATGAAGCCCTGCTTGGTCATATAGGCGACGACCTGCTCCTTGGTCATGTTGCCCTGATGGACGTTGAGCTCCATCTGGAAGTCGATGACGGCCTTGAGCATGAGCTTGAGCTGGTTCAGGCGCAGGCGCAGATCGTACTCGCCGAAGCCGGCGTAGATGAACGTGTCTTCGATATAAAGCGGCCAGCCGGCGATGAGCGGTTGGCTGGGGTGAAGCTTGCGCAGGATGTTGGCGTTCTTGCGGGTGATGGCGGCGGGGAAGAAAGAGCCCGGGTAGATTCGCTCGATCGTCCAGAACGGGAGATAGTAGTGGTTGAACTCCTCGAGAAAGGAATTCGCCTTTTCGTCCGTCCAGTCGGCCGGGATGGGCTGAACCTGGACGCTGAAGGGGCCGGCCGTCTCGTAGGGAGCGGGGCCGGCGAGCTTCAGCCAGGTCAGGCCCTGGTGGAAGGGCTCCATTGCGTCGATCGTCAGGTCGACGTCGGGCACGTCGAGGAGTTTGGTCTTAGCCACGAACTCTTTGATCTCGGCCGCCGAGGCCTTGACCTGGCCCACCCAGTCGGCCCGGTTCATGTGATCACCCTTGATCTTGTCCAAAACACCTCTGATGACATAGTTTTGGCCGGCCTCCACACTGCCGGCGTTGAGCTTGGCCAGATCAATGGCGGGGTACATGACCGGGTAGTAGGACACGCAAATCCGGGCCATCTCGACCTTGATATTATTGATGTCGGCCTTGGAGCGATCGATGAGCTCTTGGACCAGGATATTGTTTTGCCCGGTCAGACGGAGGAGCTTGGTGTGGCCTTCGGGTCCGAGCCGGAAGTTGCCGGTGGACTTGGCCAGCAGATCGCCGGCCAGGAACTTGCCCCAGTCCTCGACCGCGGCCACGGCCTTGGCCGCTTCGGCCTGGAACTTGGCCTTGGCCTCGCCGTTGACGGATTCAATCGCCTTGGGCAGCTCGGTCTTGTAATAGTCGAGGATGGCGGCGAACTGCTTGACGGCCGCATCGGTGTACTCCTTGGGCGGAGTCTTAAGGTTTTCTTTAGCCTGCTTGATGAAGCCGGGCAGGGCCTTGGCCCGGGCCGTGGCGGCGGCGAGCTTGGCGTCGGTGACACCCTTGCCCAGCAGCCCGCGCAGGCTGTTGAGAATGATCTCATTGTAGAAGAGGGGATTGTACTGCTGGGGAACGAGATTCTCCAGCCGGAAGAGCTCAAAGTCGATGGCATCGAGCAGGATCTCGCGGTCGACCTGGGTCTCGGGGCTGAGCTTGTCGGCGGCGACCTTGGTCACCAGATCCTTGTTGAATCCGTCCAGGGCCGTGCCCCGCTTCTCGATGGCGCCCTCGCTGAAATCCTCGAGCTTGTCGGCGTACTTGGCGAATCCGACGGCCGTGCCGGCCGTGGGATAGAACTTCCAGTATTCGTCCAGGTACGAATCGACGATCTTGATGAACTTGGCATCCTCGCCGCTGGCTTGCGAGAGCAGCCATCCGGATCCGGCCAGGATACCGATCCCGCATAGCAGCAGGATAAGCTTTTTCCTCATGACCTCCTCCTCCTCATTGTAAAGAAATTTGTATTCAAGAGATCTTGGGATATCTTGGGCATCCTAGCACAGATAAGTCGAAAAATGCAATTTCCAGGGGCGGCGGCCATCCGGCGCGGGATCGGCTCCAGGTGGACGAAGCCGGACCTGTGTTCACGCTTGATAAAGCAGCAATTATCGTGCCAGAGATGGGGCGCGGCGGAAATCCGGGGTTCACCATCGGATGACCGCGGACGCCCAGGTGAAGCCCGAGCCGAACGCGGTCAAGACCAGGATGTCGCCGGGCTTGAGGCGGCCCTCACGGACCGATTCGTCCAGAGCGATGGGAATCGAGGCGGCGGTGGTGTTGCCGAACCGCTCGATATTGCGGACGACCTTGTCGAGAGGGATCTGAAGCTTCTTGGCCACCATCTGCGAGATGCGGTCGTTGGCCTGGTGGGGGATGAGCAGGGAGACATCGCCGATCGTCAGCCCATTGGCTTCGAGGGCGGTCATAACGGCTTCGGGCATCCGCTCGCAGGCGTTCATGAAGACGCGTTTGCCGTCCATATGAGGAACGGCCAGATGGTTGTCGATCAAGCCCTGGTGGATGTAATGCTTGTCCTTGACCGTGGGAAAAGGCTGCCAGAGCTCCTCGACGAAGCGGCCGTCCGCCCAGAGATGGGTCGAGAGCAGGCCGCGGCCGTCGTCCCCGTCGTACGGCTCGCAGATGACGGCCGCGGCGCCGTCGCCGAACAAGACCGCGAGATCCCGGCCTTCATCGGAGAAATCGAGATTGGTGGATTGAACCTCGGAAGCCACGAGCAGGATGCGTTTGTAGGTTCCGGTCCGGATGTACTGATCGGCGACGGAGAGGCCGTAGAGGAAGCCGCTGCATTGATCCCGGACGTCTAAGGCCGGGATGCCGGGGAGGCCCAGCTTGGCCCCGATCTGGACACCGATGCCGGGGAACAGGTAGTCCGGCGAAACCGTGGCGGCGATGATGAAGTCGAGGCCGGCTTTGTCGATCCCGGCGCTCTCGATCGCCCGGGCGGCCGCCTCGACTCCCAGGTCCGAGCTTCCGACGCCCAAGTCGACGTGATGGCGGGTCTTGATGCCCGACCTTTGCTGGATCCATTCGTCGGAAGTCGTCATCAGCTTTTCCAGGTCGAAGTTGGTGACGATGCGGGGCGGGACGTAATGGCCGGTCCCGGTGATGATCGTGCGTCGGGTCATAGGTTACCTCGGAGATGCCGCTCATTATAATGAAGGCAAAATCGAAATGTAAAGCGGAGAATCCGGCTGAACCGCTTGACTCGGCTTCGGGCGGCTCCTAAACTAAGGAGACCATGCGCCGCCGAAGCTTCCTGCTGGGACTCGCCCTTGCGACGGGGGGGGGCCTCTCCGGGCAGACGGCGGGCGGGCTGGTCCGCGTCGAGGCCGGCATCACTCCGCTGCGGCTCGTCCGCGGCCAGGAGGGCAAGGTCCTGCTTAAGGTCGTGGTCAAAAGCGGGCTCTCGATCAGTCCTCACCCGTCCTTCACCATCGAATTCGAGCCCAGCGAAATATTAGTCTTCCCCAAGCCCTTCTTCAGCGCCACCGACCTCGACGCCGAAGTCGTGACGATCGACGGCCGCCAAGTTCTTAGCTTCAAAAAGCCTCTGCAGGTCCCCTTCACCGTGGCGGCCCGGGCGCCGCGAGGCGTGCATGTCCTGACAGGCAAGGTCGGATTCTACGCCGTCTCCCGGGCCGAAGGGTGGTGCCGCAAGGGAGCGGTCCGCTTCCGGGCCACCTATTCCACCCGCACCGCCCTGGTCTCCCCGGACATTCAGATCCGGCCCTGAGCCAAGCACCAGTCCAGGGTCTCGGCCAGCCCCGCGTCCAGGGAATATGTCGTCTCGAAGCCCAATTCGGCGCGGGCCTTCCCGACATCCGCCTCCCAACCCGTTTGTTCGAGCTCGGCGACTTTGGGCCGGTTGATGAGGCTGGCCCGGCCCGTCCGGCGCGACCTTGCGTCCGAGAGGCGGGCCGCGGCCTTGACGGCGGCCATCGGGATGCGGAGGCGGCGAGCCCGGCGACCAAGATGGAGGGCGGCCAGCCGGCCGATTTCCTCGAAGCTCGAGGCGTCCGGATTTCCGACTTGGAAGATTTCGCCGGATCGCACCCCGGCTTCGCCCGCCAGGATCAAAGCCCGGACGAGGTCCTTGACATAGCAGATCGAGATCGGCTGCCGCCCGGGCCCGAAGCAGGGCAGGATGCCGCGCTTGAGGATCCGGAAGAAGCGGGCGAACTCCTCGTCCCGCGGTCCGTACACGGCGCCGACCCGGATGATGACCGAAGGGAACCGATCGGCCCGGGCCAGGACCTCGGCTTCACCCGCAAGCTTGCTGCGGCCGTATGGCGAGACGGGGGCCGGGGGGTCGTCTTCCCGGCGGGGACGGCCGCCGATGGAGGGGCCCGCGGCGGCCATGCTGGACAAGTGGATGAGGCGCGGGAATTGGCCTTGGGCGGCCAGGGTTTCCAACAAGCTTGCCGTGCCGAAACGGTTTACGCTAAAATACGCTTCGGTTTTCAAGGCTTTCGTCAGGCCCGCGAGATGGAAGACCCGGTCGAGGCCGGGCGGGAAGGCCGGCGCATCGAGAAGGCCGCCCGGCACGAGTCGGATCGGGATCCCTTTCAGGAACTTGAGGGTTCCGGGATCGCGGACGAGCGCATAGACCTCGTGCCCCGAGGCCGTCAAGGCTTCGGCCAGGTGGCTTCCGATGAACCCGGTTCCGCCGGTCAGCAGGACTTTCATGGCGTGCGCCGACCCATTCTAAACCGGCGCCGGCGCCCGGTCAAACCGGCCGGTCCGGCCGGGTCCGCCGACGGACCCGAGGAGGAACGCATGGAGACGCTCGTGACCGCAGCCCCTCGTCGCGTCGCGGCGGCCGTCGCCTGGCTCCTCCTGGCCGCCATGGCGGCCGGCGCGGCGACGCCGATTCTGCCGCTGGATCAAGTCAGGGCGGGCATGAAAGGGAAGGGCCGCTCCGTATTCGCGGGGACGGCCATCGAGGAGTTCGACGTCGAAATCCTGGGCATCCTCTCGAATCCGAATCCCAAGCGGAGCATCATCATCGCCCGCCTCTCCGGGCACAAGGCCCTGGCCGGAGGAGGCATCATCGCCGGCATGAGCGGAAGCCCCGTCTATATCGACGGCAAGCTCGTCGGCGCGGTGGCCTACGGCTTTCCCTACTCCAAGGAACCTATTGCCGGCCTGACTCCGATCGAAGAGATGCTGGCCATCCCGGCCGAATCCGCCAAGCCCGCCTCGCCGGGCCCGCCTTCGTTGGCTCTTGCTTCCCGGTTGAGCTTGGAGGATCTGCTGTCTGCGCCGGGCTCCCGCCTCGGTCCGGCCGCGGCCGGCTCGACGGGCGGATTGTCGCCGCTCAAGGTGCCGCTCCTTCTGGGCGGGTTCGCCCCGGGGCAGCTCGACCGGGTGCGGACCCTCCTCGGCCCGCTGGGCTTCCAACCCATGCTCGGCGGCGGCGTCCAGTCCGCCGAGAAGCCTTTGGCCGCCGACTTGACGCTCCGCGAGGGCGACGCGGTCGCCCTCCAGCTCGTGACCGGCGATCTGGACGTCTCGGCCGTCGGTACGGTCACCTATGTCGACGGCGACAAAGTCCTGGCTTTCGGCCATCCTCTCTACAACCTCGGCGGCGTCGGATACGGAATGGCCAAGGCCAGAGTCATCACGATCATCCCGACCCTCGACAATCCCTCCAAGCTGGCCGTCGCGGGAGGGCAGGTCGGATCGTTCGTCCAGGACCGGACAGCCGGGGCCCGCGGCCTACTTAGCCGGCCGCCCAAGTTCGTCCCGGTCAACGTCAACCTGATCGGGGACGGCGGCAAGCTCCGAGAGTTCAAGCTGGGCCTCGTCGCCGACAAGCTCCTCACGCCCCTGCTGCTGAACATGAGCCTGGCCGCGCTGCTGGGCTCGGAGGAGCGGTCGTTGGGCGATCTGACCCTCGAGCTGCAGGGCGACATCTTCCTCAACGACGGGCAGAGCGTCCACCTGGAGGACATGTTTTCCGCCACTCTCGGCGCGGCCGTCACGGATCTGTCCGGCTTGGCCACGGCCGTGACCTACTTCCTGACCAATAACGAATGGGCCGAGGTCGGGATCCACCGCATCGACATCAACGTCCGGGCGATCGAGGGGCTGCGCCTGGCCCGGCTGGAGCGGATCTGGCTGGACAAGTACGAGGCATCGCCCGGGGAAATGATCACGCTCCGCGTCTATTACCGAAGCTACCGGGGCGAGTCGCAGATGGAAGAGATCCCGTTCCAGGCGCCTCGGCTCCCGGCCGGCTCGGAAATGCACCTGATCGTCGGCGACGCGGCCTCCATGGCCCAAATCGAATCGGGCCAGTACCGGTCCCGGGGCCTGATGCCGCGAAGCCTGGCCCAGCTCATCCGCCTGCTGGGCGGGCTGCGCAAGAGCAACCGGATCTATTTCAAGATCCTGACCTCCAAGCCGGGCCTGTTCCTGCGGGGCGAGGAGATGCCCAACCTGCCGCCCGGCTTGAAGTCCATGTTCACTTCGCCGCGATCCGCGGCCTCCGCCCCGACGGACCTCTCCACCTCGACTCTGACCGAATATCAGGTGCCCGTCCCGTTCGTCTTCGCCGGACAGGCCGTCGTGCCGATCCAGATCCGCAAATGACCCCGCTGGCCGCCCTCCCGCCTTCGGGAGCAAGGAGAACGACGATGAGAAAGAACTCGATAGCCCTGTTGACATTCGTTTCGGCAGTCGTCGCCGCCGCGACCTGGACTTGGGCCGTCGCTCCCCAGCGATGGACCCTCCGGACCTACGACGACTGGCTGCGCGGCAAATCCAACGGCGTCTCGCTTTCGGCCGAAGGGTCTCTGACCCTGGCCCCGCGCGAAGAGAAAATCGCCGGGCCGACGGAAGAGTTCTATCTGTCTTACCTGGCCGCTCCGGACGGGGCCGTCTTCATCGGGACGGGCCATGGCGGGCGTGTCTTCCGGCGGGCCAAGAACGGCCCGAACGAGCTCTATTTCCAGACCGCCGAGATGGATGTCACGGCCTTGGCCGTCGATCCGAAGGGCGTTCTGTTCGCAGCCACTTCGCCGCAGGGCAAGATCTACCGGATTCCCGAGAAGGGTAAGGGAACGGAGTTCTTCAATCCGGCTGAGAAGTACATCTGGGATCTCGAGTTCGAGGGCACCGGGAACCTCCTGGCCGCCGTGGGCGAGGCCGGCGGAATCTATGAGATCTTGCCCGAGGGCCAGGGCCGGATGGTTTTCAAGTCGGCCGAGAACCACATCCTTTGCCTGCGCCGCGACCGCGGCGGCGACCTGATCGCGGGCAGCGGCGGACCGGGCGTCGTCTATAAAATCGGCCGCAACGGGCGCGGCCAAGTCCTGTTCGAGACTCCGTTCGAAGAAGTTCGGGCCCTGGCTATCGACGCCCAGGGCGCCATCCTGGCCGGGGCGGGCGGAACATCCCGGTCGCACAAGGAGGAGCCGGCGGCCGTCGCCCCGCCCGTCCAGACCGATGTCGTCATCTCCGTTTCGGCCAGCGCCGGGACAGCGTCGACAGCGTCGGTCGCGGCCGCTCCCGAGACCGCTCCGTCGGCCCGCCCGGCGATCGCCGGGGCACCTGTGAAAGAGCCCGGCGCGGTCTTCAAGATCGGCCCCGATGGTTTGGTCCGGCGGATCTGGAGTTCGGCCGACGAGATGGTCTATGCCCTCCATTGGAGCGAGACCGAGCAGAAGCTCTTCATCGGGACGGGCCCCAAGGGACGGCTCTACGGTGTCGACAAGGACGAGAAGCTGTCGCTTGTCCTGCAAAAGGAATCCGAACAAATTTTCGCTCTGATCCCAGTGGAGACGAAGCTCCATCTCCTGTCCAACAACCCGCCCGAGATCTCCGTCCTTTCCCCCGAGCCCCGCTCCGAAGGCGAGTACCTGGGCCCCGTGCTGGACGCCAGGACGCCGGCGGCCTGGGGCCGCGTCCAATGGGAGGCGGTCTTGCCCCAGGGGGCGGTCGTCCAGATCCTGTCCCGCAGCGGCAACACCGCCGAGCCGGGCCCGTCCTGGTCGGACTGGTCGCCGCCCTATGCCAAGGCGGATGGCGAGCCCGTCCTCAGCCCCCGCGGCCGATACCTCCAGCTCCGGGCCTTGCTCAAGACAGGCACGGCGCGAGGGACGCCTTCGCTGGCCCGGCTGACGATGGCCTACCTCCAAGCCAATATGCCTCCGGCCATCGGTAAGCTCGATCTTCTGCCGCCGGGCGAAGTCTATCTCAAGCCGATCGATCAGGACGAGATCATCTGGGGATTGGAGCGGCGGGCGCCCGACGCCCCCTCGGGCCGACACGACGACCTCAAGTTCGCCATGGCCAAGAAGGTCGAGCGGCGCGGCTACCAGACCGCGGTCTGGGAGGCGGACGATGAAAACGCCGATGCGCTGTCGTACTCCGTCTGGCTTCGGGCCGACGGCGAGGCCGGCTGGCGCCTGCTCGAGGATCATTGGACGGAAACGCTCTATGCCTTCGCCACGACTCCATTGGCCGACGGCATCTATGCCCTGAAAATCGTCGCCACGGACCTGCCCTCCAACCCGGCCGAGACGGCCCGCTCCGTCGAGAAGACGAGCTCCGCCTTCCTGGTCGACAACGCGGCCCCGGTCGTCAAGGACCTGCAGACGCGGAAAGAAGCCGGGGCCCTGTTGCTGAGCTTCGCGGTCGAGGACGAGTTTTCGGCCGTCAAGGAAGTTCGCTACCTGCTGCGGCCGGACGACTGGCGGATCGTCTTTCCCGAGGATGGGATCTGCGACGGCCGGACCGAAAGCTTCAAGCTGAAGATTCCGCTGGCGGCGGGGAGCGACAATCTGGTCACGATCCTGGTCAGGGATGCGGCCGGGAACACCGCGACTTTCAAACGGGCGATCTGAGCTCCGGCCCGGCGGGGCGAGCCGACGTTACTTGACCCGCTCCAGGTATTTGTCCTCCCGGGTGTCGATGCGGATGACGTCGCCGTCGTTGACGAACGGGGGGACGGGAACAATCAGCCCGTTCTCCATGGTGGCCGGCTTGTAGGAGGCGGCGGCCGTGGCGCCCCTCATCGACAGCTCGGTCGAGGCGACCTTCATCTCCATGAACGTCGGGGGGATGACGTTGACGGGCAGGCCGTCGAAGCTCTCGATGCTGAAGACGACGTTGGGGACCAGATACTTGACGGAGTCGCCGATGGCCTCGGCGGTGAGCTGGACCTGGTCGTAGGTCTGGTGGTTCATGAAGACGTATTCGTCGCCGTTCTGGTACATGAACTCCATATCGACGGCGTCGAGGTGGATCTGTTCGACCCGGTCGACCGAGCGGAAGCGGTGGTCCTTGACCGAATTGTCCTTCAGGCTCCGTAGCTTTGTCTGGACCATGGCCTTCCAGCGGCCGGGTGTGATCAGCTGCATCTCGACGACCCGCCAGAGTTGGCCGTCCTCCATCTTCAGGATCATGTTCTTGCGGATATGCGTGGCGTCGATCATGGGGGCTCCGGAATCAGGATTCGCGCCGAGCCCCTTCGTCCACTCGGACGACGAAGGCCTGGCCTCCGGCCTCGGCCACGGCCGCGGCGACGCGGTCGGGATTGACGGGCGCATAGGCGAACATGCAGCCGCCGCCGCCGGAGCCGTTTATTTTAGCACCAAAGGCCCCGGCGTCAAGGGCCGCCGCGATCAGGGCCTCGATCTTGTCGGTCGAGATGCGGAGACGGTCGCGCAGCACGGCGTGCTGGGCCGTCAGCAGGCCGCCGAAGCGGCGGTGATCGAAGGCCGGGGCTTGGAACAAGTGGGCGCCTTCCCGGGTCAGGTCGCGGGTCAGCAGCGTGCCCAGGAGCAACCGGCTTTCGTCGGCCGGCAGGAGCTCGATCTCCCGCCGGACTTCGCCGCTGAGAGGGGACTTGAGATCGAAGCCGGGGATGCGCTCGGCGACGCGGGCGGCGCCGGCCAGGACGTGAGACTTGATGAAGCCCAGTGTCCCGGTGGTGTCCTTCTTCTGAAGGGAATTGGCCAGGACGAACGTCCCCAGGGGATTGCGCAACTGGTCGAAGCCCATGGGGGTGTCGAAGCGGATCCAGACCACACCGCCGAAGGCGGAGGCGTAATGGTCCATCTTGCCGCCCGGTTCCCGGAACTCGGCCACTTCGGTGTCGAAGCCCAGCTCGGCCAGAGCTCGCGGGTCGGCGGCCCGGGGATCGCCGGCCGCCTCCAGCAAGAACTTGTTCCAGGCTACAACCATGGCCGAGGAGCTGGAGGTTCCGGCGTTGATCGGGATGGTGCTGGTGATGCGGCAATCCCAGCCCGAGAGGGGCAGGCCGGCCCGGCGGTGGATGTTGACGGCGCTTTTCAGGTAGTCGCGCTTCTTGTCGTAGGGCATCTCGGCGGTCGCCGTCAGCTCCTCCCGCTCACCCAAATCGGGCATGTCGATGATGATCCGTCCGTCCGTCCGGCGCGTCCCGGCGATGGTGATGCGCAGATCGAGGGCGGCGGCGATGATGGCCAAGCCGAAGTAGTCCTGGTGTTCGCCGAAGAGGCACATGCGGCCGGGGGAGGAGACACTGAGCGTGGATGGATTCATATCCTATGTTATTAGCCGAAGACGGGCCGCCAGTCAACCGACGCCGTTGACTTCCTTCCCCTCGGAACCTATAGTGACCGCGGGCGGACGGGCCGCGGCGTCAAGCCGTCCGGCCGGGGAGAGAGACGGCATGAAGCAACGGATTCTTATCGCGGCGGCGGTCATCGGACTGGTGATCGGCGGCGAGGCCTGCCGGAAGGGAGCGGTCATGAAGGCGGACGCGGTTTACCTGAATGGTTCCTTCCTCACTCTGGACCCGGAGAAGCCCCGAGCCGAGGCCGTGGCTGTGTGGAACGGGAAGATCGCGGCGGTGGGGACGCAGGCTGAGATCCTGGCCCTGGCCGGACCGCAAACCCGGCGCGAGGATCTGGGCGGAGGCTTCGTCCTGCCCGGATTCGTCGACAGCCACGTTCACTTCCTCAACGGCGGCCTGGCCCTCCTCTCCGTCAAGCTCCGGGACGCCGGTTCGCGGGAGGAGTTCACGGCCCGGATCGCGGCCGAGGCCAAGGCCCGGCCCAAAGGGGAATGGATCCTGAACGGGGATTGGGATCATCAGCTGTTCCGGCCGGTCGAGCTGCCGCGGCGGGAGTGGATCGATGCCGCCACACCCAATCATCCCGTCTGCGTCAACCGGCTGGACGGCCACATGGTGCTCTGCAACAGCCTGGCCTTGGCCATGGCCGGCGTCACCCGGACGACACCGGCGCCGCCCGGGGGAGAGATCGTCCGCGATCCCAGGAGCGGCGAACCGACCGGCATCCTCAAGGACGCGGCCATGGACCTCGTTTTTCGAGTCGTCCCGGCGCCGGCCGAGGCCGAGCGACGGCGGGCCCTCGACGCCGCCCTCCGCTACGCGGCGGAGAAAGGCGTCACCTCGGTCCACGACGTCTCGGGCGAGGCCGGGTTCGACCTCTACCAGGAATACCGGCGGGCCGGGCGCCTGACGACGCGCATCTACTTTTATGTCCCGATCGCACGGGTCGACGAAGTCCTCCGGCTCGGCTTGCAGAGCGGGTTCGGCGACGACTGGCTGCGCTTCGCCGGCCTGAAAGGCTTCGCCGACGGCTCGCTGGGTTCGGGCACGGCGGCATTCTTCGAACCGTACAGCGACGAACCGGGCAACAAGGGCCTCTTCCACGGCGAGATGTTTCCCGAGGGGGTCATGGCCGCCCGCATCGCGGCCGCCGACGCGGGAGGGCTTCAGGTGGCGATCCACGCCATCGGCGATCGGGCCGTCGCGGTCATTCTGGACGCCTTCGAGAAGGCCGCTGGCGCCGGCCCGACCCGCGACCGCCGCTTCCGGATCGAACACGCCCAGCACCTGCGGCCGGCCGATTTCGCCCGCTTCGCCCGCCTGGGTGTGATCGCCTCGGTCCAGCCCTATCACGCCATCGACGACGGCCGCTGGGCCGAAGCGCGCATCGGGCCGGAGCGGGCCCGGACGACCTATGCCTTCCGGACTTTTCTCGATCAAGGCGTTCGGCTGGCCTTCGGCTCGGATTGGCCGGTGGCGCCGATGGACCCGATTCAGGGCCTCTACGCCGCCGTGACCCGGGCCCCGATCGACGGCTCGCGGCCCGGAGGGTGGGTGCCCGAGCAGAAGATCGGTCTCATGGAGGCCGTCCGTGCCTTCACTCAGGGCGGCGCCTACGCCGAATTCGCCGAGTCCCGCAAGGGCGTCCTGGCGGCGGGCCGCCTGGCCGACATGGTCGTCCTGGACAAGGACCCCTTGGCCGGGCCGCCGGCCGCGATCAAGGACATCCGGGTCCGGGCGACGATCTGCGGCGGGACCGTGGTCTATCGGCGGTGAAGCCCGGCCGTTTGCCGAAGCCTTTCGATTCTGCTATATTTTTTTCCGCCGGCAAGAAGCGATGAGCGACTCGTTCGATATCCGCGACATCCTGCACGAGGCGGGCTCGCGGCCGCGGGACCTTGTCGGCATCCTCCACCGCATCCAGGACCGTTTCGGCCATGTCCCGGCCTCGGTCCTGCCGGCGGTGGCCAAACACGTTCGAATGACCTCCAGCGAAGTCTACGGCGTCCTGTCCTTTTACCCCCGCTTTCATCTCCGGCCTCCGGCCCGCCATGTCGTCGAGGTCTGCCTGGGCACGGCCTGTCATGTCCGCGGCGGCGATGCCGTGGCCGAGGAGCTGGGACGAACCCTGGCCATTCGGCCTGGCGAGACGACGACCGACGGCCAGATCGACTTGAGAACTGTCAACTGCCTGGGCTGCTGCGCCATCGGCCCCGTCCTGCACGTGGACGGCCGCTTCGAAGCCCGGGTGACCGCGGGCCGGGCCCGCGAGATCGTCCTCGGCCTGCGGCGGGTCGAGCGGAAGGCATGATGCGTCTGGCCCATCCCGGCCATTTGGAGGATTGGCGGGCGCGCCTGCGCGAGGAGGCCTCGTCCCCGGCCCGAACGATCGTCGTTACGGCGGGGACCTGCGGCCGGGCCTCGGGAGCCATGGAGCTGGCCGAGGCGGTTCGGGCGGCCATCGAAAGCCGCGGCCTCTCCGGCCGGATCGGACTTCTGATCACGGGCTGCCACGGCTATTGCGAATGGGAACCCAGCCTTGTCGTTCAACCGGAAGGCTACTTCTACGGCCGCCTCGGGCCTGCCGACGCGGCCGAAATTGTGGAGAAGACCGGGCTCCAGGGCCGGATCGTCGAGCGGTTGGTCTATAAGGAAGGGCCGCGGTCGAAGGCGGTGACCCATCTGGCCGACCTGCCCTTCTACCGCAAGCAGCTGCGGCGCCTGACCGAAGCCAACCTGCGGCTCGACCCCGAGCGGATCGAAGACTATGTCCAACAAGGCGGCTATGGGGCCTTGGCCAAGGCTTTCTTCGAGATGTCCGCCGCCGGCGTCATCGATGAGATCAAAGCCTCGGGCCTGCGCGGCCGGGGAGGCGCGGGCTTTCCGACCGGGATCAAATGGCAGCTTGGCCGGGATGCGGCCGGACGCCCGAAATATGTCGTTTGCAACGCCGACGAGGGCGACCCGGGCGCCTATATGGATCGGGGCCTGCTGGAGGGAAACCCGCATTCGGTCTTGGAGGGGATGATCATCGGGGCTTATGCCGTGGGCGCTTCGGAAGGATACGTCTACGTCCGCGCGGAGTATCCCTTGGCCGTGGCCAACATCCGGCGGGCCATCGAGCGGGCCCGGGAGCTCGGCTTGCTGGGGGAGAACATCCTGGGATCGGAGGTCCACTTCGACGTCCAAGTGGTGCAGGGCGCGGGCGCTTTCGTCTCGGGCGAAGAGACGGCTCTTATCGCCTCGATCGAAGGCCGCCGTCCGCATCCCCGGCAGAGGCCGCCGTATCCGGCCGAATCCGGCCTGTGGGGCCGGCCGACGACGATCAACAACGTGGAAACCTGGGCCAGCGTCGTACCGATCATCGACCGGGGCGCCGGCTGGTTCGCCTCGGTCGGAACCGAGAAAAGCAAGGGGACGAAGATCTTTTCGCTGGTCGGCCGGGTTCGCCGGACCGGCCTGGTCGAGGTCCCGATGGGCGTCTCCCTGCGGGACATCATCGACGATATCGGCGGCGGCGCCCTGCCTGGGCGGACCCTTAAAGCCGTCCAGACCGGCGGGCCTTCGGGCGGATGTCTGCCCGCCGCGGGCCTCGGCGTGGCCGTGGATTTCGAAGCCCTGGCCCGGGCCGGCTCGATCATGGGCTCGGGCGGCCTGATCGCCATGGACGACCGCTCCTGCATGGTCGACGTGGCCCGTTTCTTCCTGGGCTTCGCGGCGGAAGAGTCCTGCGGCAAGTGCGCTCCCTGCCGGATCGGAACCCGTCTGATGCGCGGGATATTGGACCGCATCGTGGCCGGCCTGGCCGTGAATTCCGATCTGGATCGGCTGGAAGCCTTGGCCGTGACCGTCCAGGCCGCCTCGCTGTGCGGCCTGGGACGAACTTCGGCCAATCCCGTCCTTTCGACCTTGCGCTATTTCCGGGACGAATACCGGGCCCATGTCGAAGACCGGGTCTGTCCCGCGGGCGTCTGCCGGGCGCTTATCTCCTTGACCATCGACCCGGCGCTCTGCACCGGCTGCGGCTTGTGCCGCAAGATCTGCCCCGTCGATGCGATCGCGGGCCGGCCCAAGACCGTCCATGCCATCGACCCCGCTCTCTGCATTAAGTGCGGGGCTTGCGTTGAGGCCTGTCCGCCCGGCATCCGCGCCGTCCGCTCCGGGCCGGTTCAGGCCGAGCGAAAAGCCCCGGGCCGCGGGAGGCGCCGGTCATGAAAGCCGTCATCGACGGGCGGCCTTTCGAGACGGCCGGATCGGCGACGATTCTGGAGGCAGCCCGGCGGCTGGGCATCTCCATCCCGACCCTCTGCGATCATCCCCGCCTGGACCCGGCCGCGGCCTGCCGTCTGTGTTTGGTCGAGATCGCGGGCCGCCGGGAACCGGTTCCGGCTTGCGCCACCAACCTTGAGGACGGCATGCGCGTGGCCACGGATACGCCCTCTCTGCGGACCCTGCGGCGCGGGGTGATGGAGATGATCCTGGCCGAGCACCCGTCGGCCTGCTTGTTCTGCGAGGAGCGGCGCGATTGCCGGGAGCCGAAGGCCGGCATCCGCAAGACCGGCGAGCCGACGGGGTGCGTCCTGTGTCCCAAGGATGGAAACTGCCGGCTGCAGGACGCGGCGGCGGCCGTGGGCTTGGAACGGACCGCGTTCCCGGAGGCGCCGCGGGCTGCCGAACCTCGGCGGGACGACCCCCTGATCGATCGCGACGCCGGCCTCTGCATTCTCTGCGGCCTGTGCGTCCGCGTCTGCCGCGATCTGCGGGGGGCTTCGGTCCTGTCCTTCATCGGCCGGGGAGGCAAGACGGCGGTCGGGACCGCGCTGGACGGGACTCTTCTTGAGGCGGGCTGCCGATTCTGCGGCGCCTGCGTCGACGTCTGTCCCACGGGCGCGCTCCTCGAACGATCCGTCCGCTACCGGAAAGTCGACGAAATAAAGCCGATCGTCTGCGCGCTCTGCGCTGAGGGCTGCCTTCTTGAGGCCGAGCTGGACCGGGGCCGGCTGGTCGGGACGCGGCCCGCGGACGGATCCGCCAATCGGGGCCAGGCCTGCGTCAAAGGGCGGTTCCTGACGGCCGAGATTCATGCTTTTTCCGGCCGGTCGATGACGCCGCTCATCCGCCGGGCCGGGCATCTGATCCCGGCGGGGTGGGACGAAGCTTTGGCCGCCGCCGTGGCGGGGCTGCGCGCCGGCTCCGGCCCGTTCGCCGCGATCGTTTCGGCCTGGGATTCCTGCGAAGACCTTTGGGCTTTGCGGGCCTTGACCAGGGATGGCTTTGGTTCCACTGAATTCCGATTGGCCGGGTCGCCCGCCCCGCTCGGCCGAATCCAAGCGGCGGCCGGGATCGGCCCGGCCGAAGGCCTGCCGGATCTGCCCCATGCCGGCTTGGCCGGCATGAAAGCCATCGTCGTCTTTGACGAGGATCTTCCGGTCACGGCGCCGATGGTCGGGCTTGGTGTCGTTCAAGCCGTCCGTCGGGGGGCCCGGCTCATCGTCTTCGGCCCCCACGAAACCTGTCTCGATCGCTCGGCCAAAGTCAGGGTCCGGGCCGGCTCGGAAGAGGCCGCCGAATTCCTGCTCGATCTTCTGGCCGAGCTGTCCGGGTCGGCGGCGGAGCGCGGCGAGTCCGGCTGGGCCGAGCTGCGGAAAGCCTTGCGGGTCCGATCGGAGGGAAACCGGAGGGAGCGCCGGGCTCATCCGGACGAAAAGACGGTCAGGATCGCGGGTATCCTGGACAAGCGCAAGCCCGCCGCGTTCGTTTTCGGACCCCGCTTCGTCGCTGGGGAGTCCGGTCGGCGAAACGCCGCCGCGCTTTGGAACCTGGCCGAGCTCGTCGGTGCGGAGCTTGTCCCGATCGCTTGGGAAGCGAACGCCAGGGGAGGAGCGGCGCTCTTCGGGGCCGAGGCGGCAAGCCCGACTTGCGGCGAGACAATGGCCGCGGCGGGGAGACTCCTGCTGGCCGCCGATGTCCCGCCGGCCGCGGTCCGGCCGGAGGCCTTTGTCGTGGCTCTGGCCGCGTTCGAAGGCCGGTCGTCGGAGCGGGCCGACGTCGTCCTGCCGCGCACCTTGTTCGCCGAACAGGACGGGACTTGGGTCAATCGCGAGGGTCGGATCCAACAATCCCGGGCTGCCGTTCCTCCTCCGGGCGAAGCCCGACCCGTCTGGCGGATCGCTGCGGATCTGGGGCGGGCGATCGGCCGAAGCCCCGGGCCCGCTTCGGCCGACGAAATCATGTCCGAAATCGCGCGGACCGTGCCCGCGTTCGCCGGGGCGGCGGCGTCCCGGCCGGGGCATAATCCCGTCTTCCTGGCCTGGCCGAAACGGCCGGCCGGGCGATTCGCGGCGATCCCCGCGGCCGCCGCGGCCGATGAGCCGGCGGAACCCCTCGGTGATCCGGACGGCTTCCATGGGTTGTCGGCCGGGACGGCTCTAAAGAGCCTGAAGGCGATCCGGAGACGATAGATGGCGCATATTTTGGAACGCCGCAGGCTGGTCCCGAACATTCATCTGATCCGGATCCACGCGCCCGAAGTGGCGCGCCGATGCCGTCCCGGGCAGTTCATCATGGTCATGGCCGATCCGGACGGCGAACGAATCCCGCTCTCGATCGCGGACTGGGACGCCGCCGAAGGCTCCGTCTCGGCCGTCTTCCTTCTGGTCGGGACATCCACCCAGAAGCTGGCTCGACTGAAAGCGGGGGATGCGCTGGCCGCCTGCGCCGGGCCGCTGGGGCGGCCGAGCGAGATCGCGGCTTTCGGCACCGTTCTCCTCGTAGCCGGCTGCTACGGCATCGGCGCTCTTTATCCTGCGGCCCGGGCTTTGCGCGCGGCGGGCAACCGGCTGCTGCTCCTGGCCGACGTCAAAGCCGGACATTTGTTCTATTGGCAGGAGCGCTTCCGGGAGCTTTGCGACCGGGTCATGACGGCGGAGCGCGATCTCGGGGGCATGTCCCAGGAATTCGCGTCGCGGACAGTCGCGGGTGTCGCTGCCGGCGAGAAGCGAATCGACCGGGTCATGGTCTCGGGCTGCGCCTACCTCCTTGCCTCGGTCTCCGAAGCGACCCGCCCGCTGGGCCTGCGGACGATCGTCAGCCTCAACCCGGTCATGGTCGATGGGACCGGGATGTGCGGCGCCTGCCGCTGTTCAATCGGAGGGAAGACCCGATTTGCCTGCGTCGACGGGCCCGATTTCGACGGCCACCAGGTGGATTGGCCGGAGCTCTTCCGCCGCCGCGCCGCTTACCTCGACGACGAGATCCGGTCGCTTTGCTGGTGGGAGCGGGAGACCTTACCCTAGGGAACGGACATGGCCGAAGAAAAAAGACCCCTCGAGCCCGCCGACCGGGACCGGATCAAAACCGAGTTCGACCGGGAATGGCGCCGCGCTCTGCGCCGCGAAGCGCCGCCCAAGGAACGGATGCGGATCCCTCGACAGCCGATGCCGGAGCGGGGGGGTGTCGTCCGCGGCCGCGACTTCGGCGAAGTCAACCTGGGCTTCGGCGCCGAGGCGGCTCAGGCGGAGGCCCGGCGCTGTCTCGACTGCGCGGTTCCCGGGTGTGTGGCCGGATGCCCGGTGGTGATCGACATTCCCACTTTCGTCAAGCTGATCGAGCGGGGCGAATTCGCCGCCGCGGGCCGATCGCTTAAAGAGACGAACTCCCTGCCCGCGGTCTGCGGCCGCGTCTGTCCGCAGGAGACGCAGTGCGAGGCGGTCTGCAATCTCAAGCGGGCCTCCGGCATCCCTGTGGCGATCGGGCATCTGGAGCGCTTCGCCGCCGACTTCGAAAGGGCCGGCGCCGAGGGATCGCCCGCGCCGCCCGTCCGCTTTGCCGCGAAGGGGCCCAAGGCCGCCGTCGTCGGCTCCGGACCGGCCGGGCTGACCGCGGCTGGAGAGCTGGCCAGGATGGGGCATGCGGTCACGGTTTTCGAGGCCCTCCACGAGCCGGGCGGCGTCCTGGTCTACGGCATTCCCGAGTTCCGGCTGCCCAAAGCGGTTCTGCGGGCCGAAGTCGAGGCCCTGCGCGCCCGGGGCGTGGAATTCCGGCTGAACTTCATCGTCGGGCGGACGGCGACGCTGGACGACTTGAGGGCCGAGGGCTTCCGGGCTTTTTTCATCGGCACCGGAGCGGGGCTGCCGAACTTCATGAAGATTCCGGGCGAGAACCTGGTCGGCGTCTATTCGGCCAACGAGTACCTGACCCGGGTCAACCTGATGAGGGCCCACGCCTTTCCTGCGGTCGACACGCCCGTGCCGCGGGCTCGGCAAGCGGCGGTGATCGGCGGCGGCAACGTGGCCCTGGACGCCGTCCGGACGGCCCGCCGGCTGGGGGCCGAGCGGGCCATGATCATCTATCGGCGGTCGCGCGAGGAAATGCCGGCCCGGGTTGAGGAAATCAAGCACGCCGAGGAGGAAGGGGTCGAAATCCATCTCCTGACGGCGCCCATTCGTTACGAGGGGGACGCGGCGGGGCGTTTGCGCTCGATGACCTGTCTGCGGATGGAGCTGGGGGAGCCCGATGACTCCGGCCGGCGCCGGCCGATCCCCGTGCCCGGCTCGGAGTTCGAAGCCGAGATCGATCTGGCCGTCGTTGCGGTCGGCCAAAGCCCGAACCCGCTTCTGTTCGACTGCCAGCCGGAGCTTCGGCGCGGCCGCTGGGGCACCATCGAGGTGGATGCGGGCACCCTGGCGGCCGGCGTGCCGGGCGTCTTCGCCGGCGGCGACATCGTCCGCGGCGGGGCCACCGTCATTCTGGCCATGGGCGACGCCAGGCGGGCCGCAGTCGGAATGGACGCTTATTTGCGGGGGGAGGGCGGTCGATGAGTCAAGTCGCGCTTTTCCCGCCCGCCGCAGGCCATATCGGCACGGACGAATCAGGCAAGGGCGATTTCTTCGGGCCGTTGGTGATCGCCGGATTTTTCTGCCCCGAGGGGCAAGGCCCGGTGCTGACCGAGCTCGGCGTCCGCGACAGCAAGACCCTGTCCGACAGGAAGATCCGGGACCTGGCCGAGACGCTGCGGGCCGGATACGTCCATTCGATCGTGGCTATCGGGCCCGAGAAATACAATGAGCTCTACGACCAGTTCCGCAACTTGAACAAGCTTCTGGCCTGGGGCCACGCTCGGGTCATCGAGAACATCCTGGAGCGCGTGGACGCGTCCAAGGCGATCACCGACCAGTTCGGCGACGAACGATTGGTCCTGCAGGCCTTGATGAAGAAAGGCCGCCAGATCGAGCTTCTGCAGCGGCCGGGGGGAGAATCGGACCCGGCCGTCGCGGCCGCCTCCATCCTGGCCCGGGCCGAGTTCGTCAAGCGGCTGGCGGCCCTGTCGCGGCAGTGGGAGGTGGACCTTCACAAGGGGGCCGGTCCACCCGTCGAGTCGTCCGCCGCCGCCTTCCTGGCCCGCCACGGGGCCGCGGCTTTGGGCCAGGTGGCCAAGCTTCATTTCAAGACGGCCACCCGGGTCCTTGGCCGCCTATGATATAATCCGCGGCCGGAAGACGCCGCCATGCCCGTTTTGCTCAAGGCCGCCGCCGTCATCATCCTTCTCCTCCTCCTGCTTCGCCTCAAGGTCGATCTCGGCCTGGCTCTGCTGGCCGACGCGGTCCTGACGGCCGGGCTGTTCCGGATGCCGGCGGGTGTCTTCCTCCGGACGGCGGGCCGAACCCTGATCGCCGGCGAGACGCTGACCCTCCTGGGCATTCTCGTCCTGGTCCTCTACCTCGGCAACTATCTCCAGGCGGGCGGCCATTTCCGGCGCATGGTTGAGGCTCTCAAGGCCATCGTCCGGGATCCCCGGCTCATCCTGGCCGTCCCCTCGGCCTTCATCGGGCTCCTGCCCATGACCGCGGGCGCCATGATGGGAGCGCCGATCGTCGAGGAGGCGGCCCGGCCCTACGGCCTCTCGCCGGCCTGGATGACGTTTCTTAATTATTGGTTCCGTCACATCTGGGAATACAGCTGGCCCCTCTACACGAACCTGATTCTGGCTTCCCTTATCCTTGAAGTGCCGATCGGGCGGATCTGCCTCGTTCAAGCGCCCTTCACCGTCATCGCCGCCGCGGCCGGGTTGACGGTCCTGTTCCGCCAGGTGCCGGCCGGGCCCCGGTCGCCGCGCCGAAGAGCCTCGATCGGGGATTATGTCCGCGTTGCGGCCTCAATTTGGCCGATCGTCCTGACCATCGGGCTCGTCTTCGGTCTCCGGATGGCCATGCTGCCGGCTCTGGCCGCGGCTTGCCTGCTCAGCCAGGCCTTGTCGCGAATGGACCTCAAGACCCGCTGGGAGGTCTTCCGCCGCAGCGTCACGCCGCGGATCGTCCTGCTGACGGCGTCGGTCATGGTCTTCAAGCAGGTGCTCGAGACGAGCGGCGCCCTGGAGGCCGTGGTCCGGGCCGTTCCGCCCGGGGGCCTTTGGACCTATGTCCTCCTCTTTGCCGCGCCGTTTCTCATCGGCCTGCTGACCGGCGTCAACCAGGCTTTCGTGGCGATCGCTTTCCCCCTGCTGGCTCCGATCATCGGCCGCGGCCGGCCCGATATGGTCCTGCTCCTGTTCGCCTATGTCAGCGGCTTCGTCGGCATCCTGCTGTCGCCCGCTCATCTGTGTTTGGCTTTCACGGCCGAGTACTTCCACGCCGAGCTCAAGGACGTCTATCGCATTCTCTGGCGGCCGGTGGCTGCGGTCTTCGCCGCGGCCCTGTTCGTCCTGCTGGCCGCCCGGGTGATCTGAAAGGAGGGACTGCCATGGCGACGACTGAAAGGCTCTACTTCGAGGATTCCGGACAGATCGAGTTCGAGGCGGCGGTGCTGGAGCGGCGCGCCGTCGAGGGGCTTCCTTCCGTCGTCCTCGATCGGACCTGCTTCTATCCCGAGTCCGGAGGCCAGCCGTGGGACTTGGGGCGACTGGGCGGCGTACGGGTCGTCCGGGTGATCGAGGAGGAGGGCGCGATCCTGCACGTCCTGGAAAAGGAGGCGCCCGGCGAGAGCCTGCGCGGCGAAGTCGATTGGCTTCGGCGCTTCGACCATATGCAGCAGCACTCGGGCCAGCACATCCTGTCGCAGGCCTTCCTCGAGACGGCGGGAGGGGAGACCCGTTCCTTCCATCTCGGCCCCGAGGTCTCCACCCTCGAGATCGGCCTCGCGGACGCGAGCGATGAGACGATCGATCGGGTCGAGCGGCGGGCCAACGAAGTCGTTTTCGAGGATCGCGAGGTCCGAACCTTTTTTGTCCCGGCCGAACGGATCGGGGAGATCCCGCTCCGCAGGCCGCCCAAGGTCGAGGGGACGATCCGGGTGGTGGAAGTCGCCGGGTTCGATTTTTCCGCCTGCGGCGGAACCCACGTTCGGCGGACGGGAGAGATCGGGCTGATCAAGATCATCGGCGCCGAGAAGATCCGGGGGAACCTTCGCTTCACTTTCGTCTGCGGCGGCCGGGCCTTGACCGAATTCCAGGTCCGGACCCGGGTCGTCCGCGACCTCGTCGGACGGTTCAACGTCCCGCCCGCCGAGCTGCCAGGCCAGGTCGAGAAGCTGGCCGGCGAAGCCAAATCTATGAAGAAGTCGTTGCGGGCGCTCGAGGCGGCGGCGGCCGAGCGCGAAGGGGCCGAGCTGGCTGCGTCCGCCGGCGGCGACGCGATCCTGATCCGGATCTTCGACGACCGGGGGCCCGAGGCGGTCCGGGCGCTGGCCTTGAGCTTCGTTCGCGGCGGCGGGCGGGCGGCCCTGTTCGCGGCCCGGTCGCCGGAGCGTCTTCAGATCGTTTTGGCCCGGGCGGAGTCCCTGGCCTTCGACCTGCGGACGCTGGTCGGGCTGGTGGCGCCGCTCGTAGCCGGCAAGGGTGGCGGAGGGGCGTCGCTGGTGGAGATCGCGGGCCAGCCGCAGGCGGACGCGGCAGCCGCCCTGGAACGCGCGGCCGAGGCTATTCGTAGCGCAGCGAAATAATCGGATCGACCTTGGCCGCCCGGCGGGCGGGAAAGATGCCGAAGAAAAGCCCGACCGAGATCGAAACGAACAGGCCCAGCGCGATCGACCAGGAAGTGACGGCGGCCGGCAGGGGAGTCGTCGCCCGCACGATCATGGCGATCCCGAATCCGACCAAGGTGCCGAGCAGGCCCCCGGTTCCGGTCAGAACCATGGCTTCGATCAGGAATTGGCGCAGGATATCTTTGGAGCGGGCGCCCAGGGCCTTGCGGATGCCGATCTCGCGGGTTCGTTCCTTGGCCGCGACCAGCATGATGTTCATGACCCCGATGCCCCCGACCAGCAGGCCGATCGAGGAGATGACGATCATCACCAGGTAGGCCGCCCCGGTGATCTGGTTATAAAGGTCGAGGATGGTGTCCTGGGTGAAGACGGCGAAGTCGTTGGGCTTGCCGAAGGGGACTTTGCGTCTTTGCCGCAGCTTGCCGGTGATCTGGCCGATGGCGGCCTGCAGCTGCTCGGGCTTGCGGGGGACGGCCGCGATCTCCATGCTTTCCGGATCGTAGGGAAAGGACTTGCGCAGGGCCGTAATTGGGATGGCGACCAGATTGTCGCGGCTCTGGCCGAACATCTGGCCGCGCTTGGCCAGGACGCCGACGACGGTGAAGCCCTCGGGCCCGACCCGGATCTCGCGGCCGATCGGGTTGAGGTGGGGAAAGAGATTCTCGGCCGTCTCGGATCCCAGCAGGCAGACCTTGGCGCTGTGCAGGACTTCGGATTCGGTCAGGAAGCGGCCGTCCTTGGGCAGATAGATATTGTAGACGATCGGGAACTTCTCGTTGATGCCCACGATCATGGCGTTGTCGGTCTTGATCTCGCGGTACTTGACCTCGATGGCCTGGAAGAAGCTGGGCGTCAGGTTAACGGCCACGGCCTTGATCAGCGGGCACTCCCGCTCCAGGGCCTGGACGTCCTCATAGGTCAGGTTCTTGCGCTGGCGCAGCTCTTCATCCATGCGGCCCATCTGGACCGGCTCGTACTTGCGGATCATGATCAGGTCCGATCCGGCCGCCTGCAGCTCCTTGAGGAAAGAGGCGTTCAGGCCCTGGATGATCGAGACCATGCCGATGACCGTCATGACCCCGATCATGATCCCGAGCAGGGTCAGAAAGGATCGCAGCTTGTGGCTGCGCAGGGAATCGAAGGCCATGGACAGGATTTCCTTGAAGATGCCCTGGCGGATCATAGTTCGGACCTCAGCGCTTCGACCGGGTCGAGCTTAGCGGCTTTGTTGGCCGGATAGATGCCGAAGAACAGGCCCAGCGAGGAGGACATCAGGATGGCCATGACCACCGAGACGGGGTCGACCGACGAAGGCATCGCCGTGGCGGCCGAGATGCCCTTGGCCAGCAGGAGGCCGAGGCCGATGCCGACGAGGCCGCCCAGGCCGGCCATGGCGGTGGCCTCGATCAGAAACTGGGCCAGGATGTCCTTGCGCCGGGCGCCGATGGCCATTCGCACGCCGATCTCCTTGGTCCGTTCGGTGACCGAGACGAGCATGATGTTCATGACCACGATTCCCCCGACCAGCAGGGCGATCGAGGCGATGCCGATCATGGCAAAGTAGATGCCCGCGGTGGCGGTCTTGTAGAACTGGATGAAGGTTTCGGAGGTCCGGAAGGAAAAGTCGTCCGGTTCGGTGTAGTCCCTCTTGCGGGCGCTCCGCAACAGGGTCCGGACCTCCTCCTGCGCGGCTGCCATCTCGGCCTGCCCGGCCGTGTGGATGTTGATGTCGATTGACCGGCGCGAGCCGTAGACCTTAAGGAAAGTCGTGATCGGAATGCGGACGTAGTTGTCCTGGCTGAACCCGAGGATCTTGCCCTTGGCCTTGCCCACGCCGACGATCAGGAAGTTGTCGCCGCCGGCTTTGATCCAGCGGCCCAGGGCGTCGCGGCCCGGAAAGAGATTCTCGGCCACTTCGGAGCCGATGACGCAGACGGGCCGGGAGCGGTCCTCCTCCTCCTTGAGGATGTGGCGGCCGCGATCCAACTCGACGACCGAGCCGATCAGGTGATCGAGCGAAGTTACGCCGCGGATCTCCGTCCCCTTGATCGAGAGGGCGCCGGCTTTGGCGGTCCGGTTGGTGCTGACGCTGGCGCCGACGAGCTCGGCCGACCGGCAGCGCTCCCGCAGCAGGCGCATCTCGTCCAGGGTCAGGTCCTTGCGCTTCAGTTGCTCCCGGAAATCCTTCAGCGAGGTCCCGATCATGGAGAACTTGGAGACCGAGAAGTCGTTGGCCCCGTAGAAGGACATCTTGGTGTAGACATAGGTGTTCAAGCCCTGGATGACCGAGACGACCGCGATGATCGTCAGGACCCCGATGATGATTCCGAGCAGGGTCAGGAAGGTCCGCAGTTTGTTGGTCCAGAGAGACCCCATGGCCATCCCAAACGATTCGCCCCAATGGATCTTGGACATGTCACTCCCGAAGGCGGTCTATTCTAACAGGATATGATACGGATTCGGAACGCGGGAGTTTAGGCCGGCGCTGCCTTGACAAAAGCCGGGCCGGAGCCGACAATGGGGAGGCTGGCAAAGGAAGGAAGAAGGAAGGAGAGTGGCGCCATGAGAAAAGGACGGACAATCCTGGCGGCCTCCGCACTCCTCGCCGCCCTGGCCGTTCCCGCGTTCTCCCAGGTCGGGATCTACCTGGGAGCCTTCGGCGGCACGTCGGCCCAGTCGCCGAGCACGCTGACCACCACTTTCGACACGGACACGACCTTCGTCTATGGTCTGCGGGCGGGCCTGCGGATTCTGATGATCGGGGTCGAGCTCAACTACTTCCGGGCCTCCCACAACATCATCTTGGGCGGCGGCACGATCATCCCCAACTGGGACCAGGCGGCCAACGACTACAGCTACATCGGGGTTAACGGCAAGCTGTACTTCCCCCTGCTCTTCCTGCAGCCGTTCGTCACCCTCGGCTACGGCTATTATACGGCCGACATCCACAACATCGACAAGGCCAATGACGGCGGCTTCAATTTCGGGGCCGGCCTCGACCTGAGGCTCGGCCGTCGCTTCAGCCTGACCGCGGAAGGCCGTTGGCACAAGGTCTCCGTGAGCATCCAGAACATCGATCTCGACCTGGGGGACTTCACCCTCTGGGGCGGCCTCCAGTTCCATTTTTAATGATCCTCCGCCTGAATCGATACCTTTCCATGCAGGGAGTCGCCTCCCGCCGGGAGGCCGACCGCCTGATCGGGGAGGGGCGCGTCCAGATCAACGGCCGAACCGTGGAGGACCTGGGCGTCAAGGTCGATGACGAGAAGGATCGCATCACGCTCAACGGCCGCGCCGTCAAGCCGGGCCGGGTCCTCGTCTACCTGGCCCTGAACAAGCCGGCCGGATACCTGGTCACCCGGGACGATCCGGAAGGTCGGCCGACGGTCATGTCGCTGCTGCCCAAGATGCGCGAGGCGGTCTTTCCGATCGGCCGCCTGGACCTGGATTCCGAAGGACTGCTTCTGCTGACCAACGACGGAGATCTGGCCTACCGGCTGACCCATCCCCGGTTCGAGATCAAAAAAATCTACTCGGTCGAAGTCGACGGCGAGATGACCGACGAAAGCGCCGCTAGGCTGGAGAAGGGGATCCGGCTGGACGGCCGGCGCACGGCGCCGGGCCGGGTCCGGGTTCTGCGCCGCAACGTCCGCCAGAGCGTGGTTCTAGTCGAAATCCACGAGGGGCGCAAGCGCGAGGTGCGCCGGATGATGGAGACCGTCGGGCATCGGGTCCGCTCGCTCAAGCGCGTCGAGTTCGCCGGGCTCACGCTGGCGGCTCTTCCCCGCGGCCAGTGCCGACCTCTTAAGCGGGCCGAGGTCCGATCTTTGCGCAGCCTGGTGGGTCTGACCTAGGGGAGGCCATGGGGCGGACGGGAGCGACCGGGGGTTGGCGGCGGGATGCGGCCATCCTGGTCGCGTTCGCCTTGGTCTCGATCCTCCTGACCTGGCCGGTGGCCGCCAGGATTTCCACCCAAATCGCCGGCGACCCGCACGATTCCCTCTATACTATGTACGCCTTGTCCTGGAACTACCGCGTCATCGGCGGGACGGAATCGTTCTGGAACGCGAACATTTTCTATCCCTATCAAGGGGTCCTTTTCTACGGCGATCCGCTCTTCGGCCTGACCTTGATCGGTGCGCCGATCAGGCTGCTGACGAAAAATCCGGTGGTGCTGTTCAACCTGCTCTTCCTCCTCTCGTTTTTCCTCTGCGCGGCCGGGGCTTATGCCCTGACCAAAAGGCTGACCGGCTCGCAGCCGGCCGCCTTTCTGGCCGGCTTGATCTTTGCCTTCTGCCCTTATCGCTTCGCCCACATCGGCCATCTCGAGATTCTCTATTTCGCCTGGATCCCGTTCACCCTCCTTTTCATGCACCGGTTTTTCCAGCGGCCGACCTGGGGCAACACCTTCGGTATGGCGGCCTTTTACATTCTCCAGGTCTTGAGCTGCGCCTACTACGGCGCCTTCTTCACCTTTTTTGCGGCCGTGTTCGCCGTTTACAGCCTGGCCAAGACGGGCCTCTGGCGGCAGGGCCGTTTCTGGGCCCGAGCGGCCGCTTTCGCGGGTCTGGTCGGGGCCTGCCTCACTCCTTACATACTGCCTTTTCTGCGGGTTCATGCCCGGATGCATTTCATCCGGCCGCAATGGGAGGTCGAGTTCTACTCCGCCCAGCTCCAACACTACCTGGCCGTTCCGCCCTGGAACCATGTCTGGGGAGGCCTCTTCGGCCGGCTCGGCGGTGTGGAATGGCAGCTTTTTCCCGGACTGACCGCAATCGTTCTAACCGCTTGGGGACTGGCGCGGCTGGCGCGAAGATCGTCCTCCCTCCCGCTCCCTCCTCCGGCCGAGCGCTATCGCGTCTTTTTTGCCCTTTGGAACGCAATCAACGCCGGGCTTCTCCTGATCGTCGTCTTTCTGGCGAGCCGGCCGACATTCTCTTCAACCCTGGCCGGGTTCAAGCTTTCGAGCCGCAGGATCGAGGATCCTCTGGTTCTTCTGATTCTATCGTTCGCCGCCCGCCTCGTCGGCGACCGCCGTTTTCGCGGCCGGCTGGCGCGCTTGGCGCGGACGGCGTCCGCCTCGGCCCGCTGCTTCGCCGCCGCGGGCGCCGCCGCTTTCCTGCTGTCGTTCGGTCCTTCGATCCGCATTTTCGGCCGCAAGATCCTGACCGGTCCTTATGCCTGGGCCTACAACTGGCTGCCCGGATTCCAAAGCCTGCGGGCGGCCAGCCGCTTCTCCGTCCTGGTCATCCTCTGCCTGGCTATTTTTTCGGCTTACACCTTGGCCGATTGGCTGCGAAGCCGGCCCGGCGGTCGCCGCGTCGGGATCGTGGCCGGCTTGGCCGTTCTCGTCCTGATCGAATCGTGGTCCGTCCCTTTGCCGATGATCTCGATCCCGCTCGGCTCGGGCGTGCCGGCCATCTACCGTGCCGTTGCGGCTCTTCCGGATGATGCCTCCCTGGTCGAAATCCCCATGCCGACTCGCGACGACGAGGAATGGAAGGACGCCTGGCCGGTCTACTACTCGACCTTTCATTGGAAGCATCTTGTCAACGGGTACAGCGGGTACGCTCCGCCCGCCTATCGGATCGTCCGCGAGGCGATGGAGGGATTCCCCAGCAAGGCAGCGCTCGACTTGCTGGAAAGCCTGCAGGTCGGTTATGTCCTGGCCCATGTCGGCGCCATGCCCGCCGAGCGGAGGGCGCTCTTCCTCCGCCGGATGGTCAAACATCGGAACCGGGCCGACCCGGTGGCCGAAGCGGACGGGTCGGTTCTTTACCGCATCCTGCCCTGGGCGGCGAGCCACGATCCCGGCGCCCCGGCCTTGCATTCGGTGGGGGACAGGTCGATCTGGCGAGGCCGCGCCAGCCTGAACGCGGCTTCGATCGGGCTGGCTTTCGACGGCCGGCCGGAGACCTACTGGTCGACCGGGTTTCCCCAACAGCGGGGAGATTTCGTCCGCATCGACCTGGGCCGGATCGAGAGCTTCCGGCAGATTGTCCTTCGGCAGCAGAACCGTCCCCTGTCCTATCCCCGCAACTTCGACGTCGAGACCTCACTGGATGGGGTCGTTTGGACCGGACTCGACTTCGGGCGCAATTACTTCCCGATCCTGAAGAAGTCCGAGGTTGAGGATCTGTCGATGGTCCGATCGATTGTCTCGCGGGTGCCTGCGACGGCCCGGTTCCTGCGGATCACCCTGACCGAATCGCATCCTTCGGGGCGCCATTGGGCCATCGCCGAGATCGATCTGCTGGACGAATAGCGCGGTTGCGGAGCGGCGCTCCGGCCGCCAACTCCTTCGAGGTGACGCCATGACAAACCTATCCAAGATCGGACTGGCCGCTCTGTTCGCCCGGCTGGCTCTCGGACCGGTGGCCGCCGGTCCCGGAACCGGCGCGGGCGAAGCCTGGGACGTTTCGGCCCTCGGCAACCACAGGGCCGTCGTCCGGGTTGCTGCGGCCGCGGATGCCGTCCGGATCAGGATTCCCTGGCGTCGTCGCGATCCGGCGCCCGAGACGAAGGCCGTCATCGTCACTGACGCCGCCGGCGCGAGGATCGCCAATGTCGTCGCCGTATCCGTGGATCGGGCCGCCGGCGTCTTTGTCTTTCAACCGGCCTCGGGGCCGGGCGAATATGATTTCTATTATATGCCCTACCGGCTGACCGGGAGCCGGAACTACCCGACCGCACGGTACCGGGAGCCGGAGCGGACGGCCGAAGAAGCCTGGCTGGCCCGCAACGGCTTGCCGGCTTCGGCGACGGACACGGGCCGCTTTCCCGAAGCCAAGCCCGGGGCTCTTGAGTCCGCTGACGCTTTCGATGCCTTCACGCCCATGGAGTTCATCGCCTTTCCGGAAGAGACGATGGCCCTGCGGCAGCGCTTCGCCGACCGACCGTTCCTTCTATTCCCCGAGGATCGGCGGAGCTCGATCCGCATGGTCGATGACTTGCCTTACAAGTGGGTCGTCGAGGGGCCGCGGCCGGAGCTCGCGGGGGAGGCGGCACGGGGGGAGTTTTTCGCCTTCCAGGTCGGGCTTTGGGCTTGCGGCGGGGCGTTGGAAGAAGTTACCGTGGGCTTCTCGCCGCTCCGGTCCGCCGCCGGTGGGACGATCCCGGCCTCGGCTCTGCGCTGTATCAACACGGGGGGGACGGACTGGGACGGGACGCCGCTCTACAAGTCCGTGGCCGTGGGCGAGGGCAAGGTCCAGGCGCTTTGGTGCGGAGTTCAGGTGCCTGCGAATTGCCGGCCCGGACGCTATGAGGGCGACGTATCCGTATCGGCCAAGGGGCGGGCGGCCCAGACCGTGCGGCTCGCTCTGGCCGTCGGACCGGCCCTGCGGACCGACGGAGGCGATGCGGATCCGGCCCGGATGTCCAGACTCCGCTGGCTCGATTCGACCCTGGCCATGGATGACGAAGTCGTCAAGCCGTTCACCCCGCTGACCGTCCGGGGCCAGACCCTGGGCTGCCTGGGGCGGACGGTGAGTCTCGGGCTCGACGGCCTGCCGGCGGCGATCCGAAGCTACTTCGCGTCGGATGTCGCCCGGCTGACCGACAAGCCCAAGGACGTGCTGGCCGGCCCGATGGCCTTGATCGTCGAGGACGGCATAGGCCGGCCGTTCGAATGGAAGCCTGAGGGGGTCGTCTTCACCAAGAAGGCTCCCGGCCGCGTGGATTGGGAGTTTAAAAACACGGCTCCCGGCCTGCGGATGGAGGGGCGGGCCTGGATGGAGATGGACGGCTATCTCGAATTTCAGGTCCGGTTGGCGGCCGATGAGATCATGGCCGTAAGAGACGTCCGCCTGGAGATCCCCTGGGCGGCGGCCGCAGCCCGCTATATGATGGGCCTCGGCGTCAAGGGCGGGCTCCGACCGGCGGAGCTGCAGTGGGCTTGGGACCAAAAAAAGAATCAGGATTCGCTCTGGCTGGGCGAGGTCAACGCCGGGATGCAGGTCGGCCTGCGGGCCGAGAACTACAGCCGGCCCCTCAACACCAATTTCTACCTGAGCAAGCCCCTCAACCTGCCACCGTCCTGGTGGAACGGGGGCAAGGGGACCGTCAAAGTCCGCGAGGGGAAGCCGGGGGTGGTGCTCTACGCCGCGTCCGGCGGTGCAAGAACCCTGGAGCCCGGCCGCGACCTCCACTTCCACTTCATCCTTCTTCTGACGCCCTTCAAGACGATCGACCCGAAGGCTCATTTCGCGACCCGCTTCATGCACGCCTATAAGCCCGTGGCCGAAGTCGCCGCGAGCGGGGCCAACACGATCAACATCCATCACGCCAACGCCATCAACCCCTATATCAACTATCCCTTTCTTCGCCCGGCCGAGATGAAGGCTTATGTCGACGAGGCCCATCGGCGCGGGTTCCGGGTCAAGATCTACGACACCGTCCGGGAGCTCAGCAACCGGGCGTCCGAGATCTTCGCCCTGCGCAGCCTGGGGCACGAGATCTTCACGCCCGGGCCGGGCGGCGGATACGCCTGGCTCCAGGAGCACCTCGGCGCCGACTACATCGCCGCCTGGTTCGTCCCCGAGCTCAAGGACGCGGCCGTCATCAACAGCGGCATGTCGCGCTGGCACAACTATTACATCGAAGGGCTCGACTGGCTGGCCCGCAAGATCGGGATCGACGGCCTCTATCTGGACGACGTGGCTTTCGACCGGACGACCATGAAACGGGTCCGCAAAGTTCTCGACCGCAACCGGCCGGACGCCCTGATCGACCTCCATTCGGCCAACCAGTACAACCCCCGGGACGGATTCGTCTCGAGCGCCACCCTCTACCTCGAGCACTTTCCTTACCTCAACCGTCTGTGGTTCGGCGAGTACTTCGACTACAACGGCACGCCGGCGGATTATTGGCTGGTCGAGGTCTCGGGGCTTCCCTTCGGCCTGATGGGGGAGATGCTGCAGGACGGCGGGAACCCCTGGCGGGGGATGGTCTTCGGGATGACCAATCGGCTGCCCTGGTCGGGCAACGACCCGGCCCGGCTATGGAAGGTTTGGGACGCCTTCGGTCTCGGCGAATCCCGGATGAGCGGCTGGTGGACCGAGGACTGCCCCGTTCGAGCCGACGACCCGGGCGTTCTGGCCACTGTCTACCGGCGGGACGGACGCTCGATGATCGCCCTGGCCAGCTGGGCCATGGGACCGGTCCGGACGCGGCTTCGGATCGACTGGAAGGCCCTTGGGCTCGATCCGCGGAAAGCGAAGCTCCGGGCGCCGGAAATCCCCAATTTTCAATTGGCCGCCTCGTTCGCCGCGGACGAGCCGATCCCCGTCGAGCCGGGCAAGGGGTGGCTGCTGATTCTGGAAAAGAATTAGCCGGCCGCGTCGGGCTTAGTCTCGCCGCCGTTCGGCATCACCGGCATTCGGGGATGCTTGGCGAACGAGAACGCCAGCTGCTCGTACCAGGAATCAGACGACATCGACATCCGCAGGATCTGCTTCCAGACATCCACCGGAGGGCCGAACTCCCTCCAGTCGATGACCATGACCCGCACTCCGCGCCGCCGCATTTCCTGCAGCAGCAGCCTGTAGTTCTTGTCCAGGTGCTGCAGGTAGTCCAGAGGTACGCCGGCTTCCTCCCCGCGAGCCCGGTTTTCCATGCGGCGGTGGCATTCCTCGGGGGCGACGTCCAGAAAGACGAAAATATCGGGCGGCATCACGTCGCGGCTCATGTTGCGAAAGACGTCGACGTACAGCTCGAACTCCTGGTGGGTCATGAAGCCGCGCTCCATGGCCGTGGTGGCGAACACGGTGTCGCCGTAGATCGGTCGGTCCTGAATGACCACCTGGCCCTGCGGGCCCCAGGCCAGCTCGACGGCCAGCCGGTGCTGCTCGTAGCGCTGGCAAAGCATGAACATCTGCATGGAGAAGCCGCCGCCGGTGTTGTTTCCGGTGCGCAGGTCGTCGTAGTAATGGTTGAGGAAATAGGTGAACTTGGGACTGTGCGTCGGCTCCTCAAGAACCCGGGCCGGCCAGCCGCTGGCGGTGGCGGCCGAGCTGATGGCGTGGCAGGCGTTGGTCTTGCCCGCCCCGATGTTGGCGTCGATGGTGATGAACAGGCCTTGCTTGCGCGGTCTTTCGGCTTGATCCATGTCTCGTTCCTTTCGCCGCGCCGCTTGCGGCCGACGCGGACTTGCAGGGCGCCCGGCCGCTCATCATGACACGCGATCGGGCGGAAAATCAAGCCGGCTCTTAGGCCGGCCGGGGAGACTATTCTTTCACCGCGTCCTTGTCCTCGCCGGCGGCCTTGGCCGCACGGGAGAGGCGTTGGATCTCCTGATCCACCAAGTCGTTGACCGAGCCCGGCTCCCAGGTTCCGTCGATGCGGCGGGCGCCGGACGGCAGGCCGGTCAGGATGGCGATGCCCTCGTCGATCGAATGGACGGGGTAGATGTGGAAGCGGTCCTCGGCTGCGGCCTGGACGACGTCGGGCCGCAGCATAAGGTTTTGGACGTTCTGGTGGGGGATGAGGACCCCCTGAGTGCCGGTCAAGCCCTTGGCCTGGCAGACGTCGAAAAAGCCCTCGATCTTCTCGTTGACGCCGCCGATCGGCTGGATCTCGCCTTTCTGGTTGAGCGACCCCGTGACCGCCAGATCCTGGCGCAGCGGCAGCCCCGCCAGGGCCGAGAGCAGGGCATAGGCCTCGGTCGAGGAGGCGCTGTCGCCGTCGATCCCCGAGTAGCTCTGCTCGAAGGCGATCGAGGCGGACAAGGCGAAGGGCTTGTTCCGGGCAAAGAGGCCGCGCAGGAAGCCGCCCAGGATCAGGACGCCCTTGCTGTGGCTGGAGCCGCTCATATCGACGGCCCGTTCGATGTCGACGATGCCGGCCCGGCCGACCGAGACCCGGGCCGTGATCCGGGCCGGCTTGCCGAAGGCGAACTGGCCCATGCTGTAGACCGCCAGGCCGTTAACCTGGCCGACGACCGCTCCGGCCGTGTCGATCATGATGGAGCCGTCCTCGATCATCTCCTGGATTTTGTCCTCGATCAGGCTGACCCGCTCGAAGCGCTCCCGCACAGCCTGCTCGACGTGGCGGTCCGAGACTACGGTCCCGCCGTCCTTGCCGGCCCAGTAACTCGACTCCCGGACCACGTCGGCGATGACGTTGAAGCGGGTGCTGAGCTTCTTGTGCCGGCCGGCGATCCGGGTCCCGTACTCGATGACGGCGGCCATGCCGGTCCGGTCGAAGGGCAGGAGCCCGTCCTCGTCCCCGATCTTCTTGATGAACCGGATGTAGTCCTTGATAGCGTCCTCGGACTTGGCCATCTCCGAGTCGAACTCGGCCTTGATCTTGAAGACCTTGCGGAAGTCCTCATCCATGGAATAAAGCAGGTTGTAGATCTCCTCGTCCCCGATCATGACCAGCTTGACGTTGATCTTGATCGGCTGCGGCTTGAGCCGGGCCGAGGAGAAGAGGAATAGGGCGGCGTAGTTCTGGAGCTCGAAGACCTGATTGCGCAGGGTCCGCTTGAGGGTGGCCCAGACGCCCGGCTCGACCAGGGCGTCCAGGGCGTTGACCACGAG
The DNA here is from genome assembly GCA_026393855.1 of Candidatus Aminicenantes bacterium. NCBI lineage: Bacteria > Candidatus Aminicenantota > Candidatus Aminicenantota bacterium. The sequence goes on along the minus strand of JAPKZJ010000108.1, from coordinate 60,178 downwards.
GTAGCCGCCGTTGGCCTTGAGGAAAGAGCCGGCTTTGATCTTGGTGAAGTCGGTTTGGAGGAGGCCGAAGCGGTTCATGGTCGACTCGATCGAACCGAACAGGTTGAGATAGTTCGGATTGGTCTCCATGATGACCGGGGAGTGCTTGAGGTCGCCGTTATCGACCAGCAGGTTGACCTGGTAATCGAGCATCGGATCGCCGGGCGGGGCGTCCTTCTTGTCCTCGTCCTTTTTCTGGTTCTTGAAGATCTCGATGGCGCCGATCAGGCCGGCTTCGACCTCGGCCAGGTACTCGGGGACCCGGGGATGAGGGAAGCGGGCGTTGATCTCGGCCACCGCCCCCTTGATGGTCGGGGCGATCGATTCGGCGTCCCAGGCCTTGAGCCGGAGGCGGGTCTCTTCCTCGATCTCGCGCAGGCGCTCAAAGACGCTTTCCATTTTTTGAGAGAGGGCTTCATAGGCCTTTTTGAGAGCCTCGAAGCGCTCGGCCGGGAGCTTCTTCTCCTTGACCAGGGCCTCGACCTTGGGGAAGGGGGTCGGCTGGTCGTCGATGACGGGGATCAGATCAGGCTTGACGAAGAGGCCCATCTGGACCTGGATGACCGAGAAGCCCTCCTTGGCCGTCTCCTCCTCGAAGCCCTGCAGGAGAGCCTTCTGCTTGCCCTGCTGCTCCTCGATGACGGCGTCGCGCTTGTCGGTGTAGTACTTGCTCTTGAGGAACTCGGGGATGTTGGCTTTGAGCCTGTCGAGCAGGTCGACCAACTCGGCGACGAAGAGCTTGCCCTTGCCGGCCGGGAGGAAGAGCAGGCTCGGCTCGTCGGGATATTTGAAATTGTTGACGTAGAGGATGTCGTCGGGCGGCCGATCGCCCTTTTCCAGCCGCTCCAGGAGCTGCTTGATGGTGGTGGTGCGGCCGGTGCCGGCCATCCCGGTGATGAAGATATTATAGCCCAGGCTTTTGATGTCGAGCCCGGTCAGAAGGGCCTTGAGGGCGCGGTCCTGGCCGATGATCTCTTCGCAGGCCGGGCAAAGCGAGCTGGTGTCGTAGGGCAGGCCGGCGGGATCGCAGCGCCAGCGCAGCTGGTCGAGCGGCACACGGGGATAGGCGGAAGAGGGACTCATCTCCGGATCTCCTTGGCGGCGGATGGGACGATGCCGAGAAGCAAGGTATTAGCATATCCTTCCCGCATTTACAAGCCGGCCGATTCCCTGTAGAATAAGCGGACTCCACGGGTTCGGAGGAACGGGCATGAAAATTTATGAAGGCAAGCTGCAGGCCAAGGGCTTCAAGATCGCCATCGTCGCCAGCCGGTTCAATCAGTTCATCACCGGACGCCTGCTCGACGGCGCCCTGGACGCCCTGAAGAAGCTGGGGGCCGAGGAGGCCGATCTCAGCGTTTACAAAGTGCCCGGGTCGTTCGAGATCCCGCTGGCGGCCGAGAAGCTGGCCGCTTCGGGCAAGTTCGACGGACTCCTCTGCATCGGCGCCCTGATCCGGGGCGACACGCCTCATTTCGACTATCTCAGCGCCGAGGTGACCAAAGGGCTGGCCCAGATCGCCATGCAGCACGGCCGCCCCGTCGCCTTCGGGGTGCTGACCGTGGACACCATCGAGCAGGGCATCGAGCGGGCCGGAACCAAAGCCGGCAACAAGGGCTGGGACGCGGCCTTCTCCCTGATCGAGACCCTCAACCTGTTTAAGGACGCCAAGCTGTAGGCCCCCGATGGGGAAAAGACGGTCGGCCCGCGAGCGGGCGCTTCAGGCTCTCTACGGACTCGAGTTCAACGAGGGAGGTCCGGACATCCTGCCCTCCCCGGCGGACGCGGCCGCGTCCGCGGCCGGCTCCGCGCCCGACGCCGAGGCCGAGTACGCCGCCTGGCTCGTCCGCGGGGTCTCCTCCCGGCGGGACGAGCTGGACGGCCTGATCCAAGCGACCTCCCGCAATTGGCGGGTGGCCCGGATGACCCCGGTCGACCGCAACATCCTGCGGCTGGCCGTCCTGGAGCTGCTGGAGGAAGGCAAGACCGTGGCTCCGGCCATCGTCATCAACGAAGCCATCGAGATCGCCAAACGCTTCAGCGGCGAAGAGTCTGCCGACTTCGTCAACGGCGTCCTGGACGCCGTCCGCCGAAGCCTGGCCGACAAGGAATCCACCACGAAAGTCGACGACCATGAGCCAAGACCAAAAACCGAACGCCCCGAACCCAAGCGCCCTCCCGTCCGAATCGCCGGCCGAGGAGCGGCGAAACGATCAGGAGCTGGCCCGGGCCGAAAAGCTTAAAAAGCTCGTCGCCGCGGGAATCGACCCCTTTCCCCACAAGATCGAGCGGACCCATTCCGTCGCCGCGGCGGCGGCCGAGTTTGCAGCCCGGACAAAAGAGGACCTCGAGGCCGCGAAGCCCCGGGTCCGCGTCCCGGGGCGGATTCTGTCCATCCGCCAGATGGGCCGGGCCACCTTTTTCCACATCTCGGACGGCCGGGCCAAGCTTCAAGCCTACATCCGCGAAGACGGCGTGGGCAAGGAAGTCTATGAGCGGTTCTTCCTCTTCGATTTGGGCGACTGGATCGCGGTCGAAGGCGAGGTCTTCCGGACTCGAACGGGCGAGCTGACGGTTCTGGTCTCCGCCTTCCAGTTCGTGGCCAAGTGCCACCGCCCGCTGCCCGAAAAGTGGCACGGCCTGCAGGACGTCGAGATCCGGTATCGGCGCCGCTACCTGGACCTGATCATGAACCCCGAGGCGACCGAGGTCTTCCGGCTTCGCAGCGCCATCGTCACCTACCTGCGCCGCTATTTCGACGGCCGCGGCTATGTGGAAGTCGAGACGCCGATGATGCAGGCCGTTCCGGGCGGGGCCCTGGCCCGGCCGTTCGTCACCCACCACAACGCCTTGGACATCGATCTCTTTTTGCGCATCGCCCCCGAGCTCTACCTCAAGCGGCTGGTCGTGGGCGGGCTGGAGCGGGTGTACGAAGTCAATCGCAACTTCCGCAACGAGGGCATCGACGCCGAGCACAACCCCGAGTTCACGATGCTCGAGTTCTACCAGGCCTACAGCGACTATAACGACATGATGGATCTGACCGAAGACTTGATCGGCGGCCTGGTCCGGGACCTTCTGGGCAAGGACGAGTTCCCTTACGGCGACGCCGTCATCTCCGTCAAGCGGCCTTGGCCGCGGCTCCGCTTCCGGGAGGCTCTCGAGCGCTACGGCGGGCTCTCGGCCGGCGCCTTCGACGACCGGGACGCCGTCATCCGGCTGGGCGAGGAGATGGCCCCGGACAAGAAGCCCCTGACCTACGGCCGGGCCCTCGACGTCATCTTCGACAAGCGCGTCAAGCACCATCTCGTCCAGCCGACCTTCCTGATCAACCCCCCCAAGGAGGTCTCGCCGCTGGCCAAGGCGGCCCTTGATCATCCCGACGAAGCGGCCCGGTTCGAGCTGTTCATCTCGGGCATGGAGCTGGCCAACGCCTTCTCCGAGCTGACCGACCCGGTCGAGCAGCGGCTGCGCTTCGAACAGCAGGCCGGAGAAAAAGCCAAGGGCGACGACGAAAGCCATCCCATCGATCTGGACTATGTCCAGGCCCTGGAGTACGGTCTCCCCCCGACGGGCGGGGAGGGGATCGGCATCGACCGCCTGGCCATGCTCCTCGCCAACCGGCGATCGATCCGCGAAGTCATCCTCTTCCCGCTGCTGCGGCCGCGGGAGTGAGGCGAGGAAACCCCGGCCATGGGATTTGAAGGCTTTGTCGCCCGCCGCTATTTGACGGCCCGCCGCAAACAGGCTTTCGTCTCGGTCATCACCTTCATCTCGGCCCTGGGCATCACCATCGGTGTCGCCGCTCTGATCATCGCCGTGGCTCTGATCACGGGCTTCCAGGAGGACGTCCAGGCCAAGATTTTGAGCGCCACTTCGCACCTTATGGTCTCGGACGTGTCGGGCGGCTCCCTGGCCGACCACGCCGCGATGGCGGAGACGATCCGGGGCTTGGACGGTGTGGTCTCCGTCTCGCCCGTGGCTCTCAACATGGTCCTCCTCGTCGGTCCGCTCAAGACCCAGCCGGCGATGATGAAGGGCATGGACCTCCGCCTCGAGCGGACCCAATCCCCCTGGCTGGCCAAGCTGGAGTCCGGCACACTCCCCGAAGAGGGCGGCCGCGACGGCATCCTCCTGGGACACGACCTGGCCTATGCGATGGGCGCCGGTATCGGCGACGTTATCCGGGTCCTGTCGTCGTCTTCGCGGATGGGCCCGATCGGCGCCGTTCCCAAGATCAAGAGCTTCAAGGTCAGCGGGATCTTCGCCACCGGACTGTACGAGTTCGATTCGGGGACGGCCATCATCCCGCTGGCCGTCGCCCAGAAGTGGTTCGACATGGTCGGCGGGGTCAGCTACCTCCAGGTCATGATCCGGGACGTCTTCGCCGCCCCGGCTTTCAAGGAGACGCTCAAGGCCAAGCTGCCCCCGCTTGTCTACGTCACGACCTGGGCCGAGCTCAACAAGTCGCTTTTCTCCGCCCTGAAGCTGGAAAAGACCATCATCTTCCTGACCATCGCCCTGATCGTCATCGTGGCCGCCCTCAACATCATCGCCACCCTCATCCTGATGGTCATGGAGAAGACGCGGGACATCGGCATCCTGATGTCCCTGGGGGCGACCCCCCGGCACATTCAGCGGGTCTTCTTTCTGCAGGGCTCGATGATCGGCGTCTCGGGAACGATCCTGGGGACCGTCCTCGGGCTCGGCTGGTGCCTGCTGGCCAACGCTCTCAAGCTGATCCGCGTCCCGGTCGACATCTACCAGATCTCCTACGTCCCGTTCCACATCAAGCCCTGGGACCTGGCCCTGATCCTCGGCGTCGCCCTCGCCGTCAGCCTCTTGTCGACCCTCTTCCCCTCCCGGCGGGCGGCCAAAGTCGATCCCGTGGTGGCCCTTAAATATGAGTGAACCCGTCGTCCGCGCCGTCAACCTGGGCAAGGAATATCCCCTGCCCGAAGGACGACTCAGGGTCTTCGGCGGTCTGACCCTGGAGCTCGAGGCGGGGGATGTGGCGGCCATCATGGGCGTTTCGGGCGTCGGCAAGACGACTCTTCTCAACCTCCTGGGCGCCCTCGACCGGCCCAGCGAGGGCACGGTCTATCTGGACGGGGAGGATCTCTACGCCAAGGATTGGCGGGAGCTGGCCCGAACCCGCAATGCCAAAATCGGCTTCGTCTTCCAGTTCTACCATCTCCTGCCCGAGTTCACCGCCTGCGAGAACATCGCCCTGCCCCTGATGATCGGCGGCGCGCCCAAGGACGAGGCCCTGGCCAGGGCGGCCGTCCTGTTGGCCGACGTCGGGCTCGAGGACAAGGCGCGCCTGCGCCCGGCCCAGCTCTCGGGCGGCGAGCAGCAGCGCATCGCCCTGGCCCGGGCCTTGAGCCGCGAACCCAAGCTCCTCTTAGCGGACGAGCCGACCGGCAACCTGGACTGGAAGACCGGCGAGCATATTTTAAGCCTGCTCGTCGGCCTCCAGCGCCGCAAGAACCTGACCGCGGTGATCGTCACGCACAGCGAAAACGTCGCCAGATACTGCGGAAAGGTCTTTATGATGGAGCATGGCGAATTGAAACGGATCGAGCCTCCGACGCGTTCTTAATGGTATGAGCGATCGAGATTCACGGCCCGAGCCGGACCCGGCGGCGACGACGAAAAATCGAGCTTCTTGATGAAGATACCTCTCCTCCGAGAGGTTCCGGGCGCGGCCCGGTTTTTGAAATGGCCCCGGTTTATGCTATAAGGATAGGATCATGAGAAAGCTTTTTTTGATCGCCTTGTTGATACTCCTCCCGCTGACCGCCTTGGCCCAGGAGCTGATCGAACGGATCGACATTGTCGGCAACGACAGGGTGACGAAAGAGACGATCATGTACTACCTGACCTCGCGGGAGGGGGACTACTTCAACGAGGATCTGCTTAAGAAGGATTTCCGGATCCTCTGGTCGACCGGGTTCTTTTCGGACATCAAGATCGGCCAGACGGTCAGCCCCAAGGGCCGCATCATCACCATCACCGTCGAAGAGACACCGCTGATCAAGTCGATCACCTACAAGACGGGCCGCAAGGTCAAGGAAGACGACATCACCAACAAGCTCAAGGAGAAGGACGAATACCTGCTGGCCTACAGCAACTATAACCCCAACAAGCTGCAGCGGATCCGCAAGACGATCGAGGACTTGCTGGCCGAGAAGGGGCTGGGGGCGGCGAAGGTCGAGGTCGTCACCAACAAGACGGGCAAGAACGAAGTCGACGTGGCCTTCAAGATCGACGAGGGCCCCAAAGTCCGAATCGGGGCCATCGAGTTCACCGGCAAGGTCAAGCTCTCGCCGAGCCTCCTTCGCGGCGCCCTCAAGGAGAACAAGCCGCACTCCCTGCTGGCCTGGGTCTCCGGCAAGGACGTCTACAAACAGAACAAGCTGGCCGACGACCTGACCCTGGTCAAGAAAGTGTACCAGGAAAACGGGTACATGGAGGCCACCGTCGGCGAGCCCAAGATCGAGGACATGTCGAAGCGGACCATCTTCTTCTGGAGCAAGCCCCAGAAAATGGTCAAGATCACGGTCCCGGTCAACGCCGGCTACCTCTACCGGGTGGGGGAGATCAAGGTCGAGGGCAATAAGGCCTTCACCATCTCCGGCATTATGAGCAAGATCAAGCTCGTGAAGGGCGACATCTACAGTACCAAAATCCGGGAGAAGAGCATCGAGGACCTGGGTGAGCTGTTCCGGAACTACGGCCACTTATACGCCCAGGTCATGCCCGTTGAAAGCCTCGATCCCAAGTCCAAGGTCGTCAACGTCACCTACCAGATCTTCGAAGGCGAGCTCTGCTATCTGCACCGCATGGATTTCAAGGGCAACATCTTCACTAAAGACAAAGTGATCCGGCGGGAGATGCTGATGCGGGAAGGCGACATCTTCAGCCTGGCCGTCTTCAAGGACAGCGTCCTGCGCGTCAAGCAGCTCGGTCTGGTCGACCTGGAGAAGGAGCCGGACATCAAGCCGACGGCCGCCGACCCCAACAAGTTCGACGTCAGCATGCCGATCAAAGAGCTGCAGCGCAACAACATCCAGTTCACCGCCGGCTACAGCGGCTATGAAGGGACGTTCATCGCCTTGAGCTACACCACGGTCAACTTCCTGGGGGCCGGGGAGAACCTGGAGCTGACCGCCCAGTATGGGGCCCGCATCCGCAACTACGTCATCGGCTTCACCGAGCCCTACCTTTTCGATATGCCCGTCAGCGCGGGGTTCAGCATCTACAACCGGGCCACCTATCTGCCCTGGCTCTACAACCAGGAATCCAAGGGTGTAGACTTCAATCTGGGCGCCCGGATCATCGGCTATTGGCGGGGCAGCCTGACCTACAGCTTCCAGATCCTGAACATCACCGAACCGGATTCCCAGGCCGCCGACCAAGGGACGTCGACGACCTCCTGGATCGACCCCTATTACATGGGCCTGTTCGGCTGGGGCAAGTACAACATGAGCTCGATCATGCCGGCCATCTACCGGTCGACGGTCGACAGCCCCCTAACGCCCACTTCGGGCACGATGTATTCCCTGTCGTTCAAGTACGCCGGGTCGTTCCTCGGCGGCGAGGTCGATCTGTTCAAGCCGCGCCTGGAATTCACCCACTTCCAGCCGATCAAGCAAGGAGTCCTCTCGCTTGGCGCCCACTTCGAATACTCCGAGATCCTCCGGACCACCGATACCCAGGTCCCGTTCTGGGAGCGCTTCTTCCTGGGCGGCGAGCGCAACGTCCGCGGCTACGAGATCTACACCATCGGGCCCCGCTCCGAGAGCGGGACAAACACGGGCGGCGAGAAAGAGCTGATCATCAACTTCGAGGCCATCCTGCACGTCGGCGGTATCGAGAGCCCGCTCTACCTGATCGCCTTCCATGACCGGGGCAATGCCTGGCCGCACGAGGGCAAAATCAGCCTAACCGACGTCTATACTTCGACCGGACTCGAGGCCCGCATCTTCGTGCCGGCCCTCAGGGTTCCTTTCCGCCTGATTTTTTCGTATAATAACCGCCGGATTTACCAATCCGATTCCAATATCGCGTTCCGTTTTGCGATTGGAACCACGTTCTGAACCCCGCGGGACCCCGTCCCGAACATGACTTAGGAGGTCTGACCATGCGGAAATTTATCGCCGCCCTGACTATGATCGCTGTTTGCGGCGGCTTCGCCGCCCTTTACGCCCAGTCCAAGATCGGCGTCATCAACTCGCAGGATGTTCTGGAAAAGTCGGCCGAAGGCAAGAAGGTCATCGCCCGCATCCAGGAGCGCGACAAGCAGTACCAAGCGGGCATCGCCAAGCTGGACGACGAGATTCGCCAGCTCCAAACCCGGCTCAACACCCAGCGCCTGACCCTGACCGAAGAGGCCGCCCTCCAGATGCAGGGCGACCTGGACAAGAAGACGACCGACCGCAAGCGGATGGCCGAAGACGCTTACGCCGGGATGCAGGACCTGACCAACCGCCTGTTCAAGAAGGTCCAGGACGAGCTCATCCCGATCGTCGAAGCCATGGGCAAAGAGCGCGGCTACGACATCATTTTCGATCTGCAGAAGAGCGGCGCCGCTTGGGCCAACCCGGTCATCGATGTGACCGCCGAGGTCATCAAGCGCTACGACGCCTCCAAGGCCGTCCCGAGCAAATGACCAGTAGCGCGGTCCTGAACATCGAGGACATCCTCAAGTTCCTGCCGCACCGCTATCCTTTTCTGCTCGTCGACCGCGTCCTGGCCCTGGAAAACGGGAAGTCCATCCGGGCCCTGAAGAACGTCACCTACAACGAGGAGTTCTTCCAGGGCCACTTTCCTATGGCCAGGATCATGCCGGGCGTGCTGATCGTTGAGGCCATGGCCCAGGCTGGCGGGATCCTGATCTACCACTCGGTTCCCGACCCCCAGACCAAATTCATGCTCTTCAGCAAGATCGACAATATGAAGTTCCGGCGTCCGGTCGTCCCGGGCGATCAACTCTGGCTCGAGGCCGAGCTGGCCAAGATCCGGGGCCGGTTCCACCTCATCCACGGCCGGGCCTTCGTCGACGGCGATCTGGCGGTTGAAGGGGATATGTGGGCCTCCCTGATGGAGAAAGAGGAGCTCAATGTCTCCAAATAACGCGTCTATCCACCCGACGGCGCTCGTCGATCCGGCGGCCCGGATCGATCCCGCGGCCGTGATCGGGCCCTATTGCATCGTCGGCCCGCATGTCGCCATCGGACCCCGGACCCGGCTCGAGGCCCACGTCATCGTGGACGGCTGGACCACACTCGGGGCCGATAACGTCGTCGGCTTCTACTCCGTCCTCGGCACGCCGCCGCAGGACATCGGCTACAAGGGCGAGGAAACGCAGGTCGTCATCGGCGACCGCAACGTCCTGCGGGAGTTCGTCACCGTTCACCGGGCCACGATCAAGGAAGAGCGGCTGACGACGATCGGCGACGACAACTACATCATGGCCTACGCCCACATCGCCCACGATTGCCGGGTGGGGAACTGGACGATCATGATCAACGGCGCGACCCTGGGCGGCCATGTCCACGTCGGCGATCATGCCATGCTCAGCGCCTTCACCGGTATCCACCAGTTCAGCCGTATCGGCCGCTACGCCTTTCTGGGCGGCTATACGGTCATCACCCAAGACGTCCTGCCCTTCAGTCGGGTCGTCGGCCAGCGTCCGCCCCGCGTCTTCGGGCTGAATATCGTCGGCCTGCGCCGCAAGGGCTTCGACCGGGAGCGGATCGGGACTATCAAGTCCATGTTCCAGCTGCTGTTCTATTCCGGGCTCAACACGGCTCAGGCCGTAGAAGCCATCCGGAGCACCATCCCCCCCGGTCCCGACCGGGAGGAAATCCTGGACTTCATCGCCGCCTCCAAGCGCGGCCTGGTCAAAAAAACGGCGGAGACATGGGAGAGCGAATCGGATTGATCGCCGGGGCGGGCGAATCCCCGCTCCTGGCGCTCGAGGAAGCCGTCGGGCAGGGGTTCGAGTGCGTCGTGGCCGGCGTCCGGGGCGAAGCCCAGGCCGACCTCAAGTCCCGGGCCGCCGCCTTCGAATGGTTCGGGCTGACCGAGCTCGACAAGCTGGTCTCGTTCTTCAAGGGACAATCCGTCCGCCGGGCGGTCATGACCGGAGCCATCGATCCGCGGGCCGTCCTGCAGCCCAAGGGAACGATGGACGACGCGCTCTTCCAACTCATCGCCCAGATCCGCGACAAGACGCCGACCCGGCTGATCCAATCGCTTATCGATTACCTCGGAGCCCAGGGGGTGACGGTCGTCGATCCCTCCTTCCTCCTGCAGCCGTATTTCTGCCCGGCCGGCCTTCTCAGCCTGGCTCCGCCGACACCCGCCATTCTCGAGGACATCGAGTTCGGCTGGGACCGGGCTCGCCGCCTGGCGGACGAAGACATCGGCCAGACGCTGGTCGTCAGGGATCGGGCCGTCGTCGCGATCGAAGGCCTGGAAGGCACGAACGAGACGATCAAGCGGGCCGGCCGGCTGGCCGGCAAGGGCGTCGTTGTGATCAAAGTGGCCCGCACCCGCCAGGACCCGCGGATCGACATTCCGGCGGTCGGGCTCGAGACGTTCCGCGGCTTGATCCGGGTCCGGGCCGCCGCCCTCTGTTTCGAGGCCGGCCGGATGCCGTTCTTCCAGAAGGACGAATCCCTGGCCTTGGCCGATGCCAACGGCCTGGCCGTCCTGGCCAAGCGCTCCTAGTTGGGCGTCCCGGAAATACGTTGATTAAGTCCCGAGCATGCCAGACGCACAACCGCCGGGGAGTATGAGGGGGGCGGCGAGGCCTCCCTCAGGGGGTCAGCGGAGCGCCGAGGGGGGAGCTTGTCTCCCCCCTGGAAGTGTCCCGTCTCCAGGGAGAGTATGGGATTGGAATATATAAGACGGGGCACTAGTTTCGGGCCGCGTCGGCGGCGGCAAAGGAAACATCATGGACAAGGTCAAAGTCGGAATCGTCGGAGTCGGGTACTTGGGCATGCAGCACGCCCGGATCGCCTCCTATCTCGAGGAATGCGAGCTGCGGGCCGTAGCCGACATCGACTTCAAGAAAGCCTTTGAGATCGGCAACCGCCACGGCGTCAAGTATTATCAAGATTACCGGGAGATGATCGACGAGATCGACGCCGGCATCGTGGCGACCCCGACCTCGGAGCACCACGCCATCTCGCTCGAGCTGCTCAAGCGGGGCAAGCATGTTCTGGTCGAGAAACCCATCACCGAGACCGTGGCCCAGGCCGAGGAGCTGGTGGCCGAAGCCAAGCGCCAGGGCCTCGTCTTCCAGGTCGGCCATCTGGAGCGTTTCAACCCGGCGGTCGAGGCCGTCGAAAACATGATTTCCGACCCCAAATTCATCGAGGTTCAGCGCCTGGGATCGTTCTCGGCCCGCTCCCTCGACGTCGACGTGGTCCTGGACCTGATGATCCACGACCTGGACATCATCCTGGCGTTGATCAAGGACGAGGTCGGGGTCATCCGCTCCTCGGGCATCCACGTCCTGTCCGAGAAAATAGACATCGCCAACGCCCGGCTCGAGTTCAAATCGGGCTGCGTCGCCACCCTGACTGCGAGCCGCGTTCATCAGGGCAAGGTCCGCAAGCTGCGGATCTTCGAACCCACGGCCTATTACTCGATCGACTATATTGATCAGGAAGTCAAAGTCTTCCCTTTGAGCGGCCGCCAGACGGACATCAAGACCTTCAAGATCCGCAAGGAGGAGCCGCTGAAGAAGGAAATCCAGAATTTCCTGACTTGCATCGACGGCGGCCGCCCCGGCAAGGTCAGCGGCGAGGAAGGCCTGCGGGCCCTCCGGCTGGCCCACGCCGTGCTTAAAGAGATCGAGACGACCACGGCCGTCTAATTATTTAGCCATCTTGAAGAAGACGTCCTCGAGGGGCGCGTTGTATTCGATCTTGCTGAAGGTCAGGCGGACATACTCGGCGCCGTTCTGGAAGGTGGTCATCTTGAAGAAGGCCGTCGTTTCGCCGACTTTGCGGTAATCCTCGTACAGCGTTTCGGTCTCCACGTCGCCCCCCGTCATGGGGTCCTGTGCTTTGGCCTTGCTTTTGAGCAGAAGCCCCGTCGCGGCGTCGACGAAAAGGGTTGCCGTGGTGCCGTCGGCGAAGGCCTGCTCCAGCACATAACAATCCTTGTTGCCGACCTTCTCACGGCCTTTGGCGGCGTAGACGAGGCCGATCTTTTCGGGGGCGAGCAGGGCGTCGCTGCCGATGGCCTGCCGCTTCAAGCTCTTGCCCATGGCCTCGGGCATCTCCTGGGTCGTTCCCGACTGCGGGTCGGTCATCCAGGCTTGGGCGCCGTCGGTGGCCTGGGTGATGATCAGGCCCATGAGCTCGATGTCGATCCGCAGCTTGTCGGGCTCTTTCTGGTACATGGTAACGCCGCCGGACATGCCCATCTGGACCAACTCCATCGATCCCGAGGCGGTCGATGTGCGCACGCTCTCCAGGGCTTTGCGGCCGCCTTGGGCTTCGATCATCTTGGCCAGGATATCCTTGGCCTCCTGGGCGCCGGCGGTGGCGGCCAGACCCGAGAACAGAACGAGGGCCACGCCTAGGGAAATCGCTCTTTTCATGGTCAGCTCCTTAGTCCTAGAAACGTATTGTATCTTTTTTACGAGAGGAGAGGAAAAAGGATTCGCCAGGCGCGTTTTTCCGTTGCATCGCCGTCCCCAAAAGGTGTATGGATAAAGGCCATGACGAAGAAGCGCGGGCTCGGCGTTTTCGACGCGGCCATGATTGCCAGCGGGGCGATGATCGGTTCCGGCATCTTCATGAATCCGGCCGAAAGCGCCCGCTTCCTGCAGACCTCCTCCCAGCTCCTTCTCGTCTGGGTGATCGGCGGCTTCATCGCCGTTCTGGGGGGCATCTGTTTCGCCGAGCTGGGGGCGATGTTCCCCCAATCGGGCGGGCAGGTCGTCTATTTGGAGAAAGCCTTTTCGCCTTGGCTGGGATTCCTGTTCGGCTGGACGCTCTTCAGCACCATCCAGACGGGCGCCATCGCTGCCGTCTCGTTCACCTGCGCCCGCTTCATCGGCGTGTTTCTGCCGCTGGGGGAGGGGACGACGCGATGGCTGGCGGCCGGCCTGCTCTGGTCGTTGTCCCTCGTCAACATCCTCGGCCTCCGCCCCGGCAGCATCGTCCAGAATATCTTCACAACGCTTAAGTTCGCCTCCCTGCTCGTCCTGATCGCGGTCGGGTTCTTTGTTTTTCATCCGCCGGCCGCCGTCCACCTGGGGCCGCTCTTCCCCGATGGTCTGGGGGGAGGCGTGTGGCAGGCCCTCGGCTTGGCCCTCATGCCGGTTCTCTTCTCCTACGGCGGCTGGCAGAACCTGAATTTCGTGGGCGGGGAGGTCCGCCGGCCTGAACGGACGATGCCCCTGGCCATTCTGACCGGAGTGGGCCTGGTCGTCACGGTCTACGTCCTGGCCAACGCCGTCTACGTCAAGGCCCTGCCCTTCGCGGCGATATCCGGCTCGTCCCGGCTGGCAGCGGACGCCATGGGCGCCATGGTCGGCCCCTGGGGAGGGCGCTTTATCTCCGTGGCCATCATCGTGTCCACCTTCGGCATCACGAACGTCTTCATCCTGACCGGAGCCCGGGTCTATCAGGCCATGGCCCGGCAAGGAATGTTCCTGCCGGCCGCCGCCTTGAGCCACCCGCGCTGGGGCACGCCGGTCGCGGCCATCGTTCTGCAATCGGCTTGGGCTTCGGGGCTCCTTCTGACCAACGGATACGGCCGGCTCCTGCAGTATGTGACCTTCGGCGATTGGATCTTTTTCGGCTTGACGGCCGTCGCCCTGATCGTCCTGCGCCGTAAGCGGCCCGACGCTTCCCGGCCGTATCGGGCCTGGGGGTATCCCGTGGTCCCGGCCCTTTTCGCCCTGGTCTCGGCTGCCGTCGTCCTCAACGTCTTCATTTCCGCGCCAGGCCGGTCGGGTGTCGGAGCGGCGATCATCCTGGCCGGATGGCCGCTCTACGCCTGGACACGACGGCGCCGGGAGGTCCGATGAAATTCTCATCCGTCGCCCAGGACGTATCGAACGAGAGAACGTATCAGACGCCGGGCCTGGGGGCTGTGGGCTTGCGCTTTGACGGCGGCCGCGGTTCGCGCACCAGGCCGTACTTGGCCATCTTGTTGTAAAGAGTGGTCCGCGAGATGTTGAGGACCTTGGCTGTCCGCTTGAGATTGAAGGCCGTGAGCTTCAAAAGATAGGCGATATACTCTTTTTCAAGATCGTCGAGGGTGGAGAGGTTGTCCCGGTCTCCAAAGGCGGGCCGGGGCCGAGCCGCAGCCTGCTCCCGCAGCGCCTTAGGCAGATCGGAGACGTCGATGAAATCCCGATGCGTCGTCATGGTCGCGCTTTGCAGGACGTTCTCGAGCTCGCGGACATTTCCGGGCCAATCGTACTTGAGGAACAGCTTTTGGACGTCACGGGACAGGCCCTTGACGGACTTGCCGAAGGCTTTGTTGGTCCCGTCCAGGAAATGGCGCACCAGCAGCGGCATATCCTCGGGCCTCTCCCGCAGAGGCGGAAGATGAACTTCGACCCGGTTTAACCGATGATAAAGGTCTTCCCGGAAGGCGCTTCGGCGGATGAGCTCGGGCAGGTCGCGGTTCGTGGCTGCGATGACGCGGACGTTGACGTAGCGGACGTCGTTGGAGCCGAGGGGACGGAATTGCCGGTTTTCCAGGACCCGGAGCATCTTGGCTTGGACGGGCAGGGGGATCTCGCCGATCTCGTCCAGGAAGATGACGCCTTCGTGGGCCTCCTCGAACAAGCCCCGCTTGGTTCGATCGGCTCCCGTGAAGGCGCCTTTGACGTAACCGAAGAGCTCGGATTCGAAGAGCGTTTCGGGGATCGAGGCGCAGTCACAGATGACCAAGCGGCGGTTCTTGGTCTCGCTCAGGGCATGCAAAGCCCTGGCCACGAGCTCCTTACCCGTGCCCGTCTCGCCGGTCACTAAAACGCTGGCGAAATGACGGGCCACGCTTTCGATCAGGCCGAAGACCTCGAGCATGTAGGGACTCTTGCTGACCATGCCCTGGAAGACGTATTTCTTCTCCAGCTTGCGCTCCAGGAGGAACGTCTCCCGCCGCAGCTCGCGCTTATCGAGGGCCTTGCGCAGGGCGGCCCGGGCCGTTTCCGCGCTGACGGGTTTTTCCAGATAGTCCGAGGCCCCGCGCCGGATCCACTCCAAAGCCTCCTCCGGGTGGATCGGTGGGCCGGAGATCAGGACGTTCAGTAGAGGATCGGAGTTTTTGATCTCGGCCAGCTTGGCGGCGTCCTGATCGGATGCGTCCCGGACTTCGAGCAGAACGAAGCGGATACTGTTTTCACGAATGAAGGCGGAAAGATCTTCCCGCGAAGGGCAGAAGGAGAGTTGAAACATCTCGGCCACCGGGGTGGCGGCCAATTGATCGAAGAGCGAAGCATCGGGCCCGGCGACGAGAAGGTTTTCCCTGTTTTCCATGGCGGCGGACGGCTCCGGAATTAGTGTCCTCAATCTTAACAGTATTTCAAGGACGAATCAATTCCTAAACACTCGCGCGTCCCGGTTAGTTTTTGCCCGGCAGCCTGACCAGGCCCGGTCGTCCCCGGACGAGCTGGATTCTGACCCGATCGCCGACCTCCTCCTCGATGCGGGCCGTTTCGAAGCGGGCCAGGGAAAGGTACTTGAGGTGGGCCCGGATGAAGGCCAGCCCTTGCCCCGAAAGGAAATCCAGCCAAGCCCCGGAGGCCGTCTCATCCATGAGCTCCGGCGTTCCTTCGGCATAAGTGACCTGGCCGCGGGCGGTCAATCGGTTCTCCGCACCCGAGCGCCGCTTGGCGAAGAGGGCCACCCCCTCGTACGTCTCGAGCGGGGAGGCAAAAGGCTGCCAGCGGGTCGCCCAGCGGGCGTAGCGCTCGTAGAATTTCCGGTTCGACTCCTTGATGCGCGGATCGGCGTTCATCTCGGCCGTGATGAATCCCCGCAAATCGTCCCCGGCTTCCTTGTAGCGATCATACAGGGGCAGGCTCAAGCCCCGGACATAAGCGAACCAGCCTTTGGGGATCCAGTAGTCGCGGAACAGATAGGGGGAATAATCGGAAAACGCCTGAACCCATTCATGGGAGGGATAGCCATGCAGGTTCAGGGCGATATCGGGCGCCCACTTGGCGGCCAGGTCGCGCCGGACCGAGGCTTCAGGCAGAACGGGCCGGGAGCCGGCTGGGGATCCGACGTCGAGCCCCAGAGTCCCGTAGCGCCCGGCATGCAGGCTGTGGAAAGGCGTCAAGCTCTGCAGCTCGGCGGCCAGGGCCGCTCCGTCCGGATTTTCCATCGGCTGGAGGACGAAGTTGATCCGGCTCAGATATTCGGAGGTGGCGGGGTCGCGGGCCAGAAGCTCGGCCAGCTTGAGAATGTAGGTTGTCGAGGAAACTTCGTTGGCATGCTGGCGTCCGTTCAGGAACAGGGTCGGCTTCAAGGCGACGAGGCGGGGGATCGAGACATAGGTCCCGAGCGGCCGGTAGGCCTCGATGACGGGAACGGCCCGGCCTTCATAGGAGCGGCCGCCGATCCAGGTCCGCAGAGCGGGGAGCCCGGACAGCTTGCGGATGGCCGCCTCGACCATCTCGGGCGAGAGGACCCGGGTCGTATCGATGATCGGTTGGCCGGGCTTGGCCGGGGGCGGGGGCGCCGCGACGGCGGCATCCGGAGGAGCGACCGGCAGGCTTTCCTCCTTGCTCAAGCGGCCGCACTTCAATCGCAGGCGTAAGGCGTCCAGGCGGGGATAAGCCATCGGATCGGCCAGCATCCCTTTGCCGGCCAGATCGCGGTATGAGCCGAGGAGGTCGACCAGCGCCAGGTAATCGGACTCGCGCTCGAATTCCAGGTCCACCGCCAGCTCGCCGACCCTCTCCTCCAGGCCGTTATAGAGCAGCCAGGGAATCCGGACCGGCTTGGCGGCCAAGGCCGGAAAGGCGATGCGCCGGGAAGCCTCCTCGCGGCCCGTTTCCCTCCACTTCAGGTTGATCCGGGGCGTCTCGTCGGGCCAATCCTCGAAGACGACCTTGATCCGGGGGGCTTCGCCTTCAGTCGAGCCATGGATGATCGGGAGGACGTTGCCCGGAGCCGAGATTCTCTGGGTATCTTCGGGAAGATCCGTCTCGCCGCCGTCGAGGTCGATCATCCCGCGCAGGAAGTCCAGGGTATCGAAATAAATCTCGTCATGCAGGGACTCGAGCGAACTGACCATCTCTTCATCCAGGCCGAGACGGAAGTCGGGCTCGCTGGCCCAGATCTCGATTTTCAGCTGCTTGAAGAAGGGCTGTTTGGAGAACGTCGGGGCCTGGCCCGTCTGGCGCAGAATCTGCGCCTGAACCGGGGCCAGGACTTCGTCCTGATAGTAGGACCAGATCTCCTCCAGATCGGAGGCGAGCGGGGCGTCGGCCAGGACCCGGCCGGCCTGTTCGAGGCGGACCCAACCCGTGGTCAGGGTCACGTCGCCCCACTCCGGGACGGGGCGCAAATAGGGCTGGGTCTTGGTGCGGGGCGAGAAACCCTGCTCGAAAAGCACGGCGTTTTTGGCGTCCAGGGCCGTGACGTCATAGACGGCGGTGGGGTCGGGGTTGATCTCGAAGCGGATTTTATCGATCGGCAGGCCGAGCTCGCGGGCCAGGATCTCGTCGGCGGGGTACAGCTCCTGCAGCCAACGGGACGGTTCCGCATAGAAGCGCTTGGGCCGGCGGAAGTCCTCCTCGATTTTGGCGAAACGGACCACGACCTGGGTTGCGCCCTTGCCCTTGAGGGCCGGCGCCACCCGCTCGGTCAACCAGAAGAAGCCCTGCTTATAGGCCGATAGGACTTCCACCTCGGCTGTCCGCTGAAACTCTTCCCGGCACAGCGTCTCAATCCGCTGCTTCAGGCGCTGCCGGATGTCCGGCGATTCGGAGACTCCCAGGCTGATCTTGATCGGGGCCGTATCGTCGGCGGCGCCTTTGAGGCCCGCCCGGACCGCCTCGACGGCCCGCTCGCCCTCCCAGTCGAAGGCTTTCTCTTTTTCGAAAACCCGGCGCCCTTGGGTGAGAGGCGCAAGGTTGATCTCGCTGGAAGCGGGTTTGAGAGCGGCCAACATCCTCTTGACCTCCTCCTCGAAGCGAGGGTTGGGCTTGGGCAGGGAAATCTCCGCCCGCAGCGATTCGAGAGGCCTGTCTTTGAGGTCGTCCAGGGCCTTGGCCAAGGCGGGCAGGAGGTGGGATTCCGCCGCGCCTCGCCCGCCTTTGAGGAATCCGTCGATGTCGCGAGGGACGTCGCCGACCTGGGGACGGCCCGGGCCGAAGGCTTCGAAATAGGGGAAGGTTCGGCCCAGGTACTCGAGGGTCTTGTCCAATCCGATCCCGTCTCCGCCCAACACTGCAAGGGCGGTCGACTTGTTGAAGGCGGCCGGGACGACGGAGGCCCAGCCCGTCCCCGGTTCCAGCGGCGGCGGCGCCAGCTTGCCGATCCGGATGAGCTCTTGAGTCAGGGCATTGGCGCCGACCAGGATCGGGGCGACTAAAGATTGGCGATGCTCGATCTCTTTGTCGATCGCGACGAGGGGGAAGGTGGCCCCGGCCGTCCCCAAAACGAGCCGGGAGGCCAGCGAAACGACGCCGTGCGGCGGAGTCTGGGAGGGAATGACGATCCGGCTGTCCAGCCCGTCGGGAAGGCCGTCGTGGTCGCCGTCCGTATAGAGGCCCTTCAAGCCGAAGAGTCCGGTCAGATCGAAATCGCGGCCCGAACTGTCGGGGCGCGGGACGTCCTTGAAAACCGGCGTCAACATTCGCTTCGGCAGGCCGGTCCGGGGCAGGACGGCTTCGACCGCGGTCTTGCCGAAGAGGAGGCGCACGGTCACCTTGGCGCACCCCGGGTAGGAAAGAAGCTCGGTCTTCTGGCCGCGCAAGTGGGATTGCCGCAAGCCTTCGAAAGCCCGGCCCGCCCGGTTCAGCTCGTCCTCATCGGTCAGGAAGATCTCGGCCGTCAGGTTCTTGACCTCGCCGGCCCGGAAGGCCAGCTTGCCCGCCGTCGCTCCCCTGAGATCCGGCGGGAATTCGTATTGGACCGACTTGATGACGGTCCGCTGCAAGACGATGCCATCGCCGGCCAGGAGCTGTTCGATGTCGCGCTCGAGCGAAGCGTAGGTATGCCCCTCCTCGCGCCCCCAGATGTCCCACAGATACGGCCAGCGCAGGAAGAAGGCGCGGGCGGTTTGCAGCAGGGCGTCTTCGGAGGAGGCGATGACGAACAGCCCGGTCTGGGCCTTCGATGCGAAGACGGAGACGAAGCCCTGATTCGGGCCCAGCGCGGGCGCTTCGATGTCCCCGTCCTTCAGCGCGTCCCGGAGCCATTTGACGTTCGTCCCCAGCAGGATGACGTTGTCGAGGCGGTCGATCCGGCCGGCCTCGGATTCGCGCTTGAGAATTTCGAAATCCTGGGCCAGGCAATCGAAGTTGGCCCGGGCGGCGATGTCGGCTGCGGCCGCCAGCTCGGCCGCGCCGGGCGAATCCGGGAGGACCACCCAGAGTCCGATCTTGTCCGGCAGCTTGTCGCCATCCGTGTCTTTGAGCGTCCGGCCGAGCAGAAAGACGTGGGACAGGCTGAGGATGTCGGCCGCGGCGGGCAGGGCGGCCGTGAGCAGGGCCAGGAGAACGACAAGGCGGGTCTTCATGGGCATTCCTTTGAGCCGGTTGGAGAGGGGATTATAGCCCGGGTCCCGCCCCGACCTCAAATGGGTTCCCGGATTCGGGTCCTTTTCCCGCCGGAGCCAGGGCTTGACGGGCGAGCGCATAGGGTTTAGATTCAGGGCGGCACTGAACGAAAGGAGGACGAAATGATCAAGGAATTCCGGGAGTTCATCCAGAAGGGCAACGTTCTGGACATGGCCATCGGCTTCATCATGGGCGCGGCCTTCGGCAAAATCGTATCTTCTCTGATCAACGACGTCCTGATGCCCCCGATCGGCCTCCTTCTCGGCAAGGTCGATTTCGCGGGCCTGTACATCAACCTGTCGGGGCGGCCGTTCGAGAGCCTGGCCGCGGCCAAGGCGGCGGGCGCGGCGACGATCAACTACGGCATCTTCCTCAACGCCATTCTGGAGTTTTTGATCGTAGCCCTGTCGGTCTTCGTGATCGTCAAGTGGATCAACGCGCTTCGCCGGCAGCCGAAAGCGGTGCCGGCGGCGCCGACGACCAAGGAATGCCCGTATTGTCTGTCGGTCGTGCCGCTCAAGGCGACGCGCTGCCCGCATTGCACTTCTGACCTGAAATAAAGTTCTTTTCCCGATTCCGGGAAACGCGGTCCGGAGTATCGACCCGGCGGCGCGGGTTTTTCACGCCTTTTTCGCGTTTCTCTTCTCGGCGCCTGCGGAACTCCGCATCTTCGATCTTTCTATCCTGTCTGGCCTTCCACTCTGTCTCGTTTCCGATGATTGTCACGTGCTCAAACATCCCTCGGCGCCCGTTGGGTTCCCTCGAAGAGGTTCGCGAAAAAGTCTAAACCCGCGCGGTTTCGCCGTTGGCCGATACTCCGTTCCGCTTAGATTTTCCCGGAATCGGGAGAAAAACCAATATTTTTAGGGAACTCGCGGTGCTAATCTGCGCTCGGCTTTGGGGAACCAAGGCCAGAAGGCGTTGGTCCGGGCCGCGTAGGCCTGGAATTCGGGGTCGCCCTTGTGCTTCCGCTCGAGCAGAGGGACGCCCGAGACATAGCGCAGCAGCAGGGTGATGACCAAGGGGCTGATGACGGCTCTCCAACCGCCCGGGACGGAAGCGGCGATCAAGAACAATCCCCACCACTGGATCGCTTCGCCGAAATAATTAGGATGCCGGCTCCAACGCCACAGCCCGGTCGTCAGGAACCGGGAGCGGCGCTCCGGATTCTTCCGGAAGCGGACCAGTTGGGCGTCCGCGGCGGACTCGAAGGCGAAGCCGAACGCCCAGAGCGCCAACCCCGCGGCGTCAAGGGCCGTCCAGGGAACCGGGGGGGCCGCGTGGACGATCGGGAGGGGCAAGGCCACGAGAAGGAGAAAGGCCCCCTGCAGCAGAAAAATCTGGAGGTAGCTGCGGAGCAAGAACCATCGGCCCCAGGCTTTGCGCCAGGCGGCATAGCGGAAGTCTTCGCCTCGGCCCTTGGCCCGGCGGGCGAGGTGCAGGGCCAATCGAGCCGCCCAGACCAGGATCAGCACGGAAACCAGGATCTGGCGCGGCGTCGGAGCGGGCGGGAGCGCGAGGTGGAGGCCGGCCACGAGCAGAAAGCCTGGACCCCAGGCGATGTCGATGATGGAATTATCCCGCCGGGCTAGGGCCATCAGGAAGAGCGCCGTCATGAATGCCAAGACGACGGCCGCCGTCAGTCCCGGATAGGCCAACAAAGCGGCTTTCCTCCTACTCCATCATAACGGCCACGGCCACGGCGCCGACGCCGCTGTGAACGCCAATGACGGGCGAGACGTCCATGACGTAGGCGGGCGGCCGGCCGAGGAGCTCGGTCAGCTTGGCTTCGTAAGCCTTGACCCGCTCGGGGTTCTTGGCGTGGACGAGCGCATATCCCCAGACCCGGTCGTGGGTTGCCAAGCGCTTGACCCGGGACAGGATCTTGATCATGTTGCCCTTGCGGTTGAACGACTTTCCGGCGTGGGTCGCTTGGCCGTGCTCGTCGATGACCAGAATGGGCTTGACGGCGAGCATCCGGGCCAGGAAGCCCTTGACGGCGCTGACCCGTCCGCCCCGGATGAAGTATTTCAGGGTCAGGACATCGACGAAAATACGGGTCTTGGTCACCCAGGATTCGACCAGTCGGACGATCTCCTCGTGCGGCCGGCCGGCTAGGGCCAGCTCGGAAGCCCGGGCCACCAGGAGTCCCTCGCCCGCCGAGATCGAATTCGAATTGATAACGCTGATCGTCTTGCCCGGTAAGGACTCGGCCGCTTTGTGGAAGGCTCCGTGGGTGCCCGACAGGCCTTGGGCCAGAGTGATGGCGACGACCGAGTCGTAGTGGCCGGCCAGGTAGGAAAGAGCGTTCTGGAAGACCTTAAGGGCCGGGACGGAGGACTTGGGATGCTCCTTTTCGGTTTCAAGCAGGTCGTAGAACCGGTCCGCCTTCAGGGTCAGCTTGTCCAGGAACAGCTGCCGCCCCCAGGTGATGTTCATGGGCACGAAGTGGATCTGCCGCTCGTCCATGAGCGCCTGCGGCAGATCGCAGGCCGAGTCGGTGACGATCGCCACCCGGGACTTGGGCGCCCAGGCGGCCTCGTATTGCTTCTTCATGTCGTCGACTTTGATCTGGGTGATGGCGCCCTGGTCTTTGAGCTCGAAGAAGAGATCGGCTGGCGCATTGGTATGGACGTGGATGCGGATGCGCTCATCCGATCCGGCCACGACCGCGGAATCGCCGTACCGCTCCACGATGGCCCGGATGGCATCGCCGTCAAGATCGGCCCCCGTCAGCAGGGCCTCGGAGCAATAGCGGTTATGGAGCGCCTTGTCGCGCGAGGGGGTCTTGATCTCCTCCGGGGCCCACTCCAGCCTGGTCTTCTCGACGCGCAGGATTCGTCCCTTTTGGATGAATTGGAGGATGCCCTCCAGGAAATCGACGAATCCCTTGGCCCCGGCGTCCACGACCCCGGCCTTGGCCAGCACGGCCAGCTTTTTGGGCGTGTCGCGCAGGGATTCATGGGCCGCAGGGAGGCAATCCGAGAAGAGCTCCTCGAAATCGGCGGTGTGCAGGCGCCGCTGGTAAACAGCCTCGGCCCAATCATGGATGACCGTGATCATGGTCCCTTCGACGGGGTGGAGGATGGCCTTGGCGGCATGCTGGGCGGCCTGTCGGACGGACTCGCCGAAGGCCTTGGTCGTCAGCATCCACTCGTGGCCGACCTCTTTGCTCAGCCCATAGAGGAACTGGGCCAGGATGAGCCCCGAATTGCCCTGGGCGCCGTAAAGCGCGGCGTTGGCGATGGACTTCAGGGTGTCGCGGATCGAGTGCTTGACTTCGGCGCCTTCGGCAATGGCCCGAAAGGTCGAGGCCAGGTTGGTCCCCGTGTCGCCGTCGGGAACGGGAAAAACGTTGATCCGGTTGAGATAAGCCTGGTCGTGGATGACCGCGTTGCCTCCGGCCAAGAAGGCGTAATAGAGCCGGCTGCCGTTGAGGTAGCGGATCTTGAGCTTCATTTTCTTCATCATCGGCCTTGACCTTCGCGATACACTAGCCCCCCGCCGGGGCTCGGGAGGGGAAGGAAAGGATCGGCTGTCTGTTCGCTTTAATTATAGCGAAGCGGGCCGGAAAGGCAAGGCCACGAAGCCTTCAGCGGACGATGAAAGTCCGGCCTTCGTGTTCGATGATCCGCATCGGGATATCGTAAACCCGCCGCAGGAGCTCCTCGCTCAAGACTGCTCCGGGCGGGCCCTGGGCTACGATCATCCCGTCCTTCATGAAGATCAGGGCGTCGGCGTAACGTGCGGCCATGTCGAGGTTGTGCAGGGTGACCAGGACGGTTTGGCCGCGCTCGTCCACCAGCCGGCGCAGCAGGAGCATCACACCGGACTCGTGGCGCGGATCGAGAAAAGTCGTCGGTTCGTCCAGAATGAGGATCGGTGTCGCCTGGGCCAGGGCCCGGGCGATGAGGATCAGCCGGCGCTCGCCGCTGCTCATATCGAAGAATGGACGTTCGGCATACTCCGGCAGCCCGACGAAGGTCAGGGCCTCGGCCGCCCGGGCTTCGTCCGCGGCGGAAGGCGAGGCGAACAGCCCAAGGTAGGGGGCCCGTCCCATGAGGATGAAATCGCGCACGGCGTAGTTGAACGCGGAGGCCTGCTCCTGCGGCACGAAGGCGAGCCGGCGGGCTCTGGCGGGATCCGAGAGCGAAGCCAGGACCGCGCCGTCCAGACGGACGGAGCCGGCCGGGACCGGAAGCAATCCCGCCAGGCACTTGAGAAGGGTCGTCTTGCCGGCTCCATTCGGGCCGACGATGGCCGTCAGCCGCTCCGCCTCGATCGTCAGGGCCGGGACGCTCATCTCGAAGCCGGGCCGGCGGAAATCGAGACCGCGGACTTCGAAGCTCACAGCCACACCTTGGATGAGCGGCGCAGGAGAAGGATGAACAGGGGGATGCCGATGATGCTGGTGAAGATGCCGACCGGGACTTCGAACGAAGCCAGGCTGCGGGTGACGTCGTCGGCGACAAGGAGGAAGCTTGCGCCCAGGGCGGCCGAGAGCGGCACGACGCGGCGGTTCTCGACCCCGACCATCATCCGGACGAGATGCGGCACGATCAAGCCGATCCAGCCGATGATCCCGGCCACCGAGGTGGCGGCGGCGGTGATCAGGGTGGCTAGGAAAACGACCAGGAGCTTTTCTCTCCGGATGTCGACACCCAGCGAGCTGGCTTCGTCGTCGCCCATCGAGAGGACGTTGAGCCGCCAGCGCATGAGGATCAGGATCAGCATCCCGGCCAGGATGAGCGGCAGGGAGACGAAAAGCTGCGGCCAGCCGGGCAGCGAAAGGTTTCCCATCAACCAATAGAACAGGGCTTGGAGAGAATAAGGGTCGGCGAAAAACTCGACCAGAGAAAGAAGCGCGGTGAAGAAAGCCGAGATGATGACTCCGGTCAAGAGGAGGGAGACCGTCGGCGATTCCGAGCGCGAAGCGATGCCCAAGACGAGCAGGACGGCGACGACGGCGAAGATGAAGGCCAGAAGCTGGGGCGGGAAAAGGGGCAGAAAGACGAGCGACAGCGCCGCTCCGAAGCCGGCCCCGGAGGAGATGCCGAGGATATACTCGTTGACCAGGGGATTTTTGAAGAGGGCCTGCAGCGAGGCGCCGGAGACGGACAGGGCCGCCCCCACGGAGAGGGCCAATAGAATCCTCGGCAGGCGGATGCCGAAGACGATGCCGGCATAAGCGGCCGGTAGGGAGGATTTCCAGGCCGGGACAAGCGGCGAGAGGAGGGTTTTGAAGAGATCGGACAGAGAGATCCTGAAGGGCCCCATGTAAAAGGAGGCGACGAAGAGGCCGAGAGGGAGAAGGTAGATGAATATCCGGAGCGCTTTGGTCCTATCGCGCATGAACCCATTCCCGGCAGCCGAGGACGTCGGACAGGGCGGAGAAAAGCCCGTCCCGGCCGTAAACGGCGCGAAAGACGGCGTTGCCCGACTTCTCCAGGCTGAAATCGGGGAACAGATCGGGATGAAAGAGAGCGGCCAGATAGGCCGTTTCGACCAAGGCTTCGGCCGGATCCCACCAGTTCCAGAAGCCGAAGGTGTAACGGACGCGCCCTTGGCGGACGGCCCGGATGGAGCGGAATCGAGGGTCGGCCCGAAAGCTTTCGGTGGTTACGCGGCGCTGGGAGGGCGGATAGTTCCCCTGAACGAGGATGAGGTCGGGATCCCAGGCCAGGATTCGTTCGATGCCGACGCTGGCGATCAGCGTTCCCAAAAATGAGGGCAGAAGGTTTGCGGCCACGTTCGTCCCCCCGGCCGCGTCCACGGGCTCGTAGGCGACCGGGGTGCGGGTCTTTTCGCCCCAGAACGCCAGATAGATGCGGGGCCTCGCATCCGGCGGCAGGCCGGAGGTCTTCTTTCGTATCGGATCGAGGACGTCGTCGTAGAGCCGCAGGATTTCATCCGCCCGGCCGCTCCGGCCGAGGATTTCCCCCAGCATCCGGATCTCGCCCCGTAGCCGGTCGAAGCGGCCGAGCGAGGCAAGGGCGACGGTGGGGATCCCCGTTTTGTCTTCTAAGGCCCGGACGATGCGTTGATCTTCGGGCGCCGCGAAGATCACGTCGGGAGCCAGACGGGCCACCGTCTCCAAATTGACGTTATAGTCGGCCCGGGAAACAATCGGTAGGTTTGCGGCGGCCGGGAAGACGATGGGAAAAAGAGGATCGTTGGAGCGGAGGAAATGATCGATGCCGACCAGGTTTTCCCCGGCGCCGAGCGCCACGATCAGGCGTGTGATCTCGGGCTGCAGGGAAAGGACCCTCCGGACCCGGGCCGGGATCGCTACGGACCGATCCAGGTTGTCCCGCACGACACGCGTCCCGGATTGTCCGGAGAGGCTCGGGTGGGTCGCGGCGTCCGCGGTTCGGTCCGCCGCAACGGCGCAGGGGACGATAACGGCGAGCGCGGCGGCGAGGACGAAGCTTCGGGAGCGGTGCATGGCGGAAGTTTATTATAGGGGAATTCCGGCCGCATGGCGAGGCGGAACAGGGGAGGATATGCTATCATCCGGATCGTGCGCATTCCGGCCGTACTGATTTTAGGGCCCACCGGGGCGGGGAAGTCCCCCTTGGGGGATTTCTGGCACGGCCAGGGCTTGGCCGGCCGCCGCTGCCGTCATTTCGATTTCGGAGCCCGGCTGCGGGCCGAGGCAGGCACGGGGGCGCTCCTCGATCCCGTCGAGATCGAGATCGTTCGGCGGACCCTTCGATCCGGAGCTCTCCTCGAAGACGCCGAATTCCCGATCGCTCTGAAGATTCTGGCCGGATTCGTTCGCGAGCAGGCCCTCGGCGGCAAGGACATCCTGATCCTCAACGGCCTGCCGCGCCATGCCGGACAGGCCGAGAGATTGGAAAGAGTCGTCGAGATCCGAGCCGTCGTCAAGCTCGAAGCTTCGCCGCAGGTCATCGTGACCCGAATCCGCGCCGATACCGGCGGGGACAGGGCCGGCCGGGCCGATGACGACCCGGGGGCCGTGGCCGCCCGCTTGAGGTTGTATGACGTCCGGACGGCGCCGCTGGAAGACTATTATCGGAAGAGGGGCGCGGCGGTTCTGGGGCTGGCGATCGAGGACCGGACCACGGCCGCGGAAATAGCCGAAAGGTTTTCGCCGCAGCTGAACACCCTGTTTGGCGAAGAAGCCGCGCTCCGCCCCCGTCCCCGGCTGGGACCCGAGGCGGGAGGCCGTCGGCTAAGCTGATACGGGTTTCCGTTCGGGCCCGGATTCTGATATAAAAACCGGGTTGGATCGGATTCGACGGCGCAAAGGAACAGCCATGAAACATGCCCGCTTCATCGTCGGTCTAGGGCTCGTCGCGGCTCTCGCGTCCGGGGCCTTCGCCCAGACCGAGAGCAAGCCCGCGTTCGGAATCTCGTTTTCCGGGTTCATCAAGACGGATCTCTTATATGATTCGCGCCAGACGGTCAGTCTGCGCGAAGGCCACTATCTGCTCTATCCCAAGGCCGAAGCGTTGGACAAGGACGGCCGCGATCTCAACGCCGCCTCGAGCTTTCACATGCTCTCGATCCAGACCCGGCTACAGGGGAAGATCGCCGGCCCCGATGCCTTCGGGGCCAAGACGTCCGGCCTGATCGAAGCCGAGTTCTTCGGCACGTCCGATGCCGACATCAACGGCTTCCGGCTCCGCCACGCGTTCGTCAAGCTGTCCTGGAAGACGACCGAGCTCATGGTCGGTCAGTACTGGCACCCATTGTTCGTCACCGAAAGCTACCCGGACGTTGTCTCGTTCAACACCGGGGCGCCGTTCCAGCCGTTCAACCGGTCGCCCCAGATCCGCCTGACCCAGACCCTGGGGCATTGGAGCCTCCAGGCCACAGCCCTGGCTCAGCGCGACTTCGTCTCGTTCGGGCCCGAGGGCGCCAGCTCGGCTTACGCCCGCAACGCCGTCCAACCTGAGTTCAACCTTCGTCTCCAGTACGCCTGGAGCTGCCCGGCCGGGTGCGAGCTTCTCCTGGGCGCGGCCGGGGACTACTTGGCGCTGCGGCCGCGGCTCGTCTCCGGGACTGGGTATGCCGCCCGGGACAAAGTCTCGGACTGGGCCGGAATGGCCTATTTCAAGGTTCGGACCAAGCCGGCGACGCTGAAGGTCGAGGCTTTCTACGGCGGCAATCCCTACCATTTGACGATGCTGGGCGGGTATGCCGTTCATGACGTCACCGACACGATCCGGGACCTGGTCGACTTTACCTCGTTCGACGTCGTCTCCGTCTGGAGCGACTTCTCCACTAACGGGACGGCCTTTCAGGCCGGGATGTTCGTGGGGTGGTCCAAGAATCTGGGCGCCGGCGAGTCGATCGGCGGCGCCAAGTACGGGCGGGGCCTCGATATCGACGCCTTGTATCGGGTGGCGCCCCGCGTCCTGATCAACTCCGGCAAGCTCCGGCTGGCGGGAGAGGTCGAATACACGGCTGCGGCATACGGCACGCCCGGTACGACGGGCAAGGTGGGGAACGCCGATTGGGTCGGCAACCTGCGCCTGTTGGGCGCGGTCTACTACTTCTTTTAATCGTCCGCCGCCGCCTCCCTCACCCCGCACGGATCAGCGGGATGAGGGAGGGACGGATCTGCGAATCGTTCAGCCCTTCCTGATCTCGCAGATCGGCAGGACGATCCGGCCTTTGGCTTCATTCAGGACCTCGGCCATGGCCAGGTAGATGGCCGACAGGCCGCAGATGATCCCCTCGAAGCCGGCGATCCGCCCGATGGCGGGGGAGCCCAGAAAGTCGCGGGCGGCCAGCAGGAAGAAGAGAATGGTCAGGCTGAGGAAGACGAACTGGAGAGCCCGGTTCTTCTTGAAGGTGCCGAACCACATGAAGCAGGTGAACAGCCCCCACATGAACAGGTAACAGCCCATGAACGGCACCGGGGTGGCGCCGCCGTTGGGGGCGTTGGTCCCTGGGATGACCCAGATGGCGACCAGGGTCAGCCAGAACATGCCGTAGGACGTGAACGCGGTCGTGCCGAAGGTGTTGCCCTTGCGGAACTCCATGATGCCGGCGATGACCTGGGCCAGGCCGCCGTAGAAGATGCCCATGGCCAGGATCATGGCGCTGACGGGGAAGAACCCGGCGTTGTGGATGTTCAGGAGGACGGTGGTCATCCCGAAGCCCATCAGGCCGAGCGGCGCGGGGTTGGCTAGCTTGTTCTCCATCGGTCGGAACCCTCCTTGGGTGTCGATCACATCCCGAAGCGGTCGATGATCTCCTGGCGCGTCTTGCCCAGGATCTCGAACTTCTTGCCGGCCTTGACGAAAGCGTCCAGGGCCTTGTCCAAGTGGTGGATCTCGTGTCCGGCCGAAAGCTGAGTCCGGATGCGGGCCTGGCTCTGGGGGACGACAGGAAAGAAGAAGCCCACGGCGTAGACGCCGTCCTCGTAGAGGGCCCGGGAGAAATCCTGGGCCAGCTTGGCGTTGAAGAGCATGACCGGGACGATCGGGGTGTCGCCTTCCTTGAGGACGAACCCCGCTTCCTGCAGGCCCTTCCGCCAGTAGGCGGCGTTGCGCTCGAGCTTGTCGCGGCGCTCGGTTGAGGCGTTGAGGATCTCGAAGACCTTCAGGATGCCCTCGACGACGACCGGGGCGATGGTGTTGGAGAAGAGGTAAGGCCGGGCCTTCTGGCGGCACATCTCGACCAGCTCCTTGCGCCCGGAGACGCAGCCGCCGGTCGCCCCGCCGAGGGCCTTGCCGAAGGTCGTGGTGATGACGTCGATCTTGCCCACCACACCGTACTTCTCGTGGGTGCCGCGGCCGGTCTTGCCGATGAAGCCCGAGGAGTGCGAGTCGTCCACCAGCAGCATGGCGTCGTACTTCTCGCACAGGGCGACCATCTCGTCCATCTTGGCCGTGTCGCCGTCCATCGAGAAGACGCCGTCGGTGATGACCAGCCGCAGCCGGCGGTCCTGGTGCATCTCCAGCTTCTGCTCCAGGTGGGCCATGTCGGAATGCTTGAAGGTGTCCTGCATGGCGCTGCAGAGACGAATGCCGTCGATGAGCGAGGCGTGGACCAGGCGGTCCGAGATCATGACGTCGTCCTTGGTCAGGATAGCCTCGAAGACGCCGGCGTTGGCGTCCATGCAGGAGGGGAAGAGGATGGTGTCCTCGGTTCCCAGAAACTTGGTCGTGACCTGCTCCAGCTCGCGGTGGATGTCCTGCGTGCCGCAAATGAAGCGGACCGAGGACATGCCGTAGCCGCGCGAATCCAGGCCGGCGTGGGCGGCCTTGACGACCTCGGGATGGCTGGACAGCCCGAGGTAGTTGTTGGCGCACATGTTGATGACTTTCTTCAGGGCCGAGCCCGAAGGGAACTCGACTTCGATCTCGGCGGCCTGGGGCGAATGGATATAGCGCTCCTGCTTGAGCAGGCCGGCATCCTTCATGCCCTGAATGACGCTCTGGTAGAGACCGCGGGTTTTTTCGCTGTAAGACATGGGTTGACTCCTTGCGTTCGGGGTGACGCGGGCGGGGCGGGATCAGGCCTGGGTGAAGCGCCGGACCAGGACGGCGATCTTGTCGACCGTGTCGAAGGCCTCGGGGGTGGCCTGATCATCGGGGATGCTGATCTTATACTTGTTTTCCAGGAACCGCTTCAACGAGACCATGGAGAACGAGTCGACGATCCCGCCCGAGATGAGGGGGGTGTCGAAGCTGATCGGGTCGCTGCCTTCCTCCGAGTACTCCGCGATGACGTACTTGAGGACGACGTCCTTCAGTTCATCGGCCATGATGGATGACTCCTTATGGGATATGAGTGTCAATCGTCTTCCAGGGTGGAGGTATCGCCGATCTCCTCGCCCCATTCCTTGGCTTTGAGAATCCGGCGCATGATCTTGCCGCTGCGGGTCTTGGGCAGCGACGGTGTGAACTCGATTTCCTGGGGCATGGCCAGGGGGGAGAGCTTCTTGCGGATGAAGTTCATGATTTCCAGGTCCAGATCGGCGCTGGCGGTGAACCCGGCCTTGAGGGTGACGAAGGCCTTGACCACTTCCATGTTGATCGGATCGGGCTTGCTGACGACGGCGGACTCGGCCACGGCCGGGTGCTCGATCAGGGCCGATTCGACTTCGAAGGGGCTGACCAGATGGCCGCCGGTGTTGATGATGTCGTCGTCGCGGCCGATGAACCAGAAATAGCCTTCCTTGTCCAGGCTGGCCCGGTCGCCGGTCATGTACCAGCCGTTCTTGAACTTCTTCTGGTAGGTCTCCTCGTTGTTCCAGTAGGTCCGCATCATGGCCGGCCAGCCGGGCTTAATGCCGATCAGGCCGATCTTGCCCGATTCGGGGTACGGCTCGTAGAGCTTGGGGTCAAGGACGGTGGAGACGATGCCGGGGAAGGGCTTGCCCATCGAGCCCGGCTTGATCTTCATCCCGGGATAGTTGGTGATCATGATCGAGCCGGTCTCGGTTTGAAAGTAGGTGTCCAGAAAAGCCCGGCCGAAGACGCGCTCGGACCAAATGACCGCCTCGGGGTTGAGGGGCTCGCCGACGCTGGCCAGGAGCCGGAGGCTTCGCAGATCGAACTTTTTGATGATCTCCTCGCCCGCTTTCATCAGCGAGCGGATGGCGGTCGGGGCCGAATACCAGACCGTGACCTTGTGCTTTTCGATGAACTTGTACCAGGCTTCGGCCGAAAATCCCGTGTCCATGACGCACTGGGTCACGCCCAGGCTCCAGGGGCCGATGATGCCGTAGGAGGTGCCGGTGACCCACCCGGGGTCGGCGGTGCACCAATAGACGTCGTCGGGGCGGACATCCAGGACCCATTTGGTCGTCAGGTATTGGGAGATCAGGGAATAGTGGACATGCTTGACGCCCTTGGGCTGCCCCGTCGTCCCCGAAGTATAGTGGAGAAGCGACGGCGATTCGGCCAGGGTGGGATGGATATCGAGGTGTTCGACAGGGACGGTCTTGTCCAGATGGAAAGCGATTTCCTTGGCCTGGAGAGGCGCCTTGCCGTCGTGATCGACGATGATGATGTGCTCAAGAAAGGGGAGCTTGTCCAGGATCTTGCGGATCTTGGGGGCGTGCTTGCGCTGGGTGATGACGGCTTTGGTTTGGGCGTTTTCAAGCCGCACATAGAGCGATTCGTCGCCGAAGGCCGAAAAAAGAGGCTGGCCGATGGCGCCGATCTTGAGGATGCCCAGGACTCCGAAGTAGAGCTCGGGCACCTTGTCCATGAACAGGCAGACGCGATCGCCGGCGGCGATGCCGAGCCCGCGCAGGAATTGGCCGATGGTGTTGCCGGCCAAACGGATGTCGTTGTAAGTAAATCGTTTCTCGGCTCCGCCCAGTCCCTCCCAAAGGAGCGCGGGCTTGTCGCCGTGGCCCTGCAGGCAGATGCGGTCGGAGCAGTGCCAACCGATGTTGACAACGCCGCCGGGCGTGTAATCCAGCTCTTTTTCCGCGATCTTCCAGGAGAAATCCGCATACCGTTCATCGTAGGAGCCGATATTGGACATGGACCGTCCTCGCAATGAAATTTAAGAAACGGGATTATATCCGAAACAGGGGAAAAGTCAAAAGCGAACAAGGGGGGAACGAAGGGATTGACATGCCAAACCGGATCGGATATCATTTTGTCTCTATTGCTGTCAGCAACCCCCATATATGGTATATGTGCCGCAAGCGGCCACATATATGGATTATTTTTGAGGAGTGAAAAAGCGGCCGAAGGGACCGCCTTAAAGAACAGGCCTTGGCATGCGAAGAATCCTGACCGATCACCATAAATCCGTCTTTCTCGTGTTCGTCCTGCTCTATTTCTTCGCCGGAAGGCCGGCGGAATTCGGCGAAGAAAACCTCTTTTTCCAGGGGTATCCCATGGCCAAGCCGGTCATCCGGATCGCCCTCGGCGTCAACATCGAGGACATCCTCGTCAAGTCGTCCTCGGGGATGAAGATCTATCAGGTCGACGGCGCCTACAAGCTTTTGGCCGAAGATGCCTCCCAGGCCCACATCCAGGGCCAGCAGGCCAAGCTAAGCGAAAAATTCCTTGTCCAGGTTGCCCAATTTCGAAAAAAAGAAGAGGCCGAAGGAGCCGCCCGGGCCATCCGTTCCCAGATTGCCCAAAGGGTCGCCGTGAGCCAGGATTCCGAAGCCGCGGGAGAGCCGGCTTATTTCGTCCGGATCGGCGACTTTCTGACTAGGGGCGACGCCCTGGCCTTCATCAAAAGAGCTGCAAGCCTGGGGTTCGTCGAGGCCTGGATCGTCCGCGAAGAGGTTTCCGAAACCGAGAACCACCCCCACTGGGTCCAAGTCAACGGCCATCTCATCAACCTCAATGCCGATGCCGCCCTCTACTTCATTCCGGGTTCAAGCGAGAGCTTTCTCAGCTACAAGGGGCGAACCTACCGCGGCATCCTGGTCCTGCGGGGAAGCCGCAAAGGGCTGATCTTGATCAATATCCTCAATATGGAGGATTACCTGAAAGGGGTCGTCCCCGGCGAGCTTCCGCCGTCCTTCTTCACCGAGATCGAAGCTCAAAAAGCCCAGGCCGTGGCCGCGCGCACGTATGCGCTGAAGAACCTGGGCCAGTTCAACGATCTCGGGTTCGATCTATATGCGACGCCCGTCTCCCAGGTCTATCTGGGCTTGAGCGCCGAACAGGCGCTGAGCACTCGCGCCGTCGAGCAGACCCGGGGCCTGGCGGCCGTCTATGACGGCAAGCTGATCAACGCCCTCTATATGAGCACCTGCGGCGGCGCCACCGAGAACGTCGAGGCCATGTTCGAGGGCGGGCCGATGCCCTACCTGAAGAGCACCCCATGCATCCAGAACGATGAAGAGGGGTGGACGATCAAGACGCCGACGGTGTTCCCGGCGCTTATCGTCGACAACGCCGATGTCTCGGCCTCCGTCGCGGCCCTGACCTCCCTCGGCGTCTTGGGATGGGAGATGGATGCGGGATGGTGGAAGGCACCGGCCACGACCGTGGAAGCCTGGGGCTGGATGACGAAGGCCGCCGCCCTGCTGGGGAAAAAGCCCGGCCGAGCCCCGTCCGAGTCGGCCTCCCTGGACTTCCCAATGCTGGCCGCCCAGCTCGTTACGGCCTTCGATTGGAACGATCGGGTCGACAACCTGACCGTGCCAGGCGAAGCCGACCGGGCCCTGCAGTCTGTGCCGAACCTGACGGCCAAGGAGCGGTCCGCCCTGGCTTATTTCCTTTCCGCCGGCTTGGCCTCCGTTTCCGAACGCTGGACCGACCGCGGCCGCGGCGTCAGCCGGGCCCAAGCGGCGTATCTCATCCACAAGGTCCTGGCGACTTATAAGGACTTCTATCGGCAGGGGTCGGTGCACGAAATGCGCGCGAACACTCTCGTTCTGCATACGGACGGGGGAGACAAGAGCCTCGAGGTTGTGCCGGGAGCCGTTCTCTTCCGCGAAACGGGCGGGGCTGTCTCCGCCGTCTCCAGCCTCGACCTGCTGGCCGGTGATATCGTCCGCTGGATCGAGACGGACGGGAAGATCCGGCTGCTTCAGATCGTGCAGGCGCCGTCTTCGGCGGTCCTCGACGCGACGTCGCCGTTCCACCGCTGGCAGGTCCGGTTGACGCGCCAGGAGCTCCAGGAGCGGGTCAATCTGTTCTATCCGGTCGGGCGGCTGATCGATCTGCTGCCCCTCAAGCGCGGCGAATCCAAGCGGATCGTGGAGCTGTCCCTCGTGGGCCAGGAAAGCCAGATCAAGATCCGGGGGCTTCGCATCCGCCAGGTGCTCAACCTGCGCGACAATCTGTTCGTCATCGATCGCGAGTACGGCCCCGACGGATCGATCTCGCATTTTGTCTTCAGCGGCAAAGGCTGGGGCCACGGTGTGGGCCTCTGCCAAATCGGCGCCTTCCGCATGGCCCAGAAGGGCTCCTCTTGCGAAGACATCCTGGGCAAGTACTATCGGGGCATCTCCCTGCGGACGATGTACTGAGAGGGGCGGCGCCGGATTTCGTGTATAATTCCGGCACCGTCGGAAGCGAACCGGGATCGGATCCGCTTCCGATCCCGAGGAGGCGGCCATGAAGGAAGCGCGCGAGAATCAAACTCCCTGGCACGGGATTTTCTTCAAAGTGGACCGGACCCTGTACCAGGGCCGATCGAAGTTCCAGAAGATCGAGCTCATCCGCAATAAAGCATTCGGCCGCGTTCTCCTGCTCGACGGTCTCGTCCAGACGACGGACGCGGACGAATTTTTCTACCACGAGATGCTCGTTCACCCGGCCCTGACCCTCCACCGCCGGCCGCTCGACGTCCTGATCATCGGCGGCGGCGACGGCGGAGCCTTGCGCGAGGTTCTTCGCCATCCCGTCCGCAAGGCCTGGCTATGCGAGATCGACGGCCAGGTGATCGATGTCTGCAAACGGTTCTATCCCTGGCTGCGAAAGGATTTCGCCGATCCCCGCGCGGAGCTAACGGTGGCCGACGGCAACGCCTTCATCCGCTCGACCCGGGACCGCTTCGACGTCATTCTGGTCGATTCTTCCGACCCGGTCGGGCCGTCCACGGTTCTGCACGAGAAAACATTCTACGCCGCCTTGAAGGCCATCCTGAAGCCGGGCGGGATCATCGCGGCCCAAGCTGGCGCGCTGCTCTATCACCAGGCTCAGCATAGGGCCAAGTATCGATTCCTGAAAGCCATGTTCAAGCACGCGGCCTTCTATACCTGCCCCGTCCCGACTTACCCCGGCGGGACATGGTGCTTCGTCTATCTCTCGGATGACGTGGCGCCGCTCGGGCCTCGACGCAAGAAACCCGTCCCGCGGCTCCGGTACTACAACCCGGAAATACACGAAGCCGCCTTCGCCCTGCCCAATTTCTTCCGCAAGGCCTTGGGTCTGGGCGGCTGAATTTTTTACCCCAACCTCAATTCTTAGATCTTCGCTAAATTCCAAGGAGATCAGGTGGTTCGGAGTGCCGGCCAACGGCGAAATTGCGAGGGCGGCGCCTTTTTCCATAACTCTCTGAGGGAAGCCAATCCTCGCGGGGACTGCCGAAGCGACGTCCCTACGAGGACTGCGAAGCGCTGGAGGCGCCGAAGAGAGCTGTGGGAAAAGGCGAGTAGAGCCCGAAGCCGCCCTCGCGAGGACTGAATAGGAATTTGTCCTAGCGAGGACTACCAAAGCGTTGCCGGGGCGACACGCCGAACCGCCTTCCATGGAATTTAGCGAAAATTCTTATCATTTAACCGGCCCGACCGCCAGGACCCGCTTCATCAAGGCCGGATCGGCCGGGAATTGGCCGACCGCGGGAAGCCGCCGCAGCAACTCCATCCAGTTCGAATCGATGGCGAAGACGCGGCGGAAGAGCGGCAGGCTGTCCGCGACCTTGCCCGTCGCCGCCAAGGTTACGGCCGGCCAGAAGATCATCTCCGGGTTGTCGGGATAGATCCCCATGCCGAGGCTGTATTCCTTCATGGCTTCGTCCGTCTTGCCGGCGGTCAGCCGGGCGTCGCCCTCGTTCATGTGGTTGTAGGCCTTGGCCAGCCGCAGGAGGCGCTTGAGCTCGCCGATCGGGTCGGCTGCGTCTTCGACCCGGAGATCGTAGACGCGATCCTTCCAGGGCGCTCCGCTGGCCTTCGCCTTGACGACGATCAGGGCGGCCGACTGCCGGCCGCGAATGTCGCCGCCTTCGCGCTGGGCCGCTTCCAGGGCCGCCATCAGCCGGTCCGCCAGCTCGCCCTTGCCGGACTGAAACGCGTCGGCCATGGCCCTCCAGACCGTCGGCTTCAGCATCATGTTGGCCTGGCAGGTGAAGCCGTCGCCGACGAATTGGCCCGCCGCGGCAATGCACTTGCGCCCGGTATGGGCTGCCGCACGGCCGGTCGCATCCACCATGCCGACCTGCCGGACGGCTTCGTCCGCATCCGTTCGAATGAGCCCGGCCAGCGCTTCGGCCGCCGATTTGCCGGCTCGCATCAGGTCTAACCCGAGAGGTCCGTAAGAGGCCTCGACGAAAGACTGGGTGGCCACGGCTCCGACACCCGCTTCGGCCCAAGGCACGGATGATCCGACCGAGAACCAATGCGATTGAACGGCGACTCCCATCTCGCCGGTCGCCTTGTCCCGGGCGACGATCGAAAAGGTGTGGGCCGGGCGGACGGCAGGGGCCGGGCCCGCTTGCGACGGGGCCAGGAGAAGAGCGGCGAAAAAAAGCGGCAGAGGCATGGCGGACTCCTTTCCCGCATCGTATAACATGTTGTCGTGAACTTGGCAAAAGGATTTCAGGCTGGCAAGGCCGGCCGCCTCCCGGTGTGGCGGATTCCTTCATCTGGATCGTATATAATAATGACGGGAGCATGATTAAGGATCCCTTCCCATGACCACCAAGCGCCTTTTTGCCCTCCTTCTGCTGGGCTCGGCCGGCCTCCTGGGCCTCCTCGGCTTCGGCGCCGCTTCGACGGAAGCGGTCCTCGTCCGGATCGAGTTCGCCTCTCTTCCTCTCGTTCCCCCCGATATCCGACCCGGGCTCTTTGCCGTGGCCGAGTTGCAGGACGCCTGGCTGGCCGTCCTGCCGGAAGAGACCGCTTTACGCTTGGCCGACGCGGGCGTCGGGCTCGAGATCCTGGACGCCCAGCCGGCCAAGAAAGCCTATTTTCTGGTCCGCGTCCGCGGCCAGGGGGATTGGCCGGTCTTGGAGCGGTTGGGGCGGACAGTCCGGCTGGACGCGGCGACGGCGCTCTTCTGGGCCGGCGACAGGGAGGCCCGCGAAATTCTGCCGGCCGATTTCGAGATCGCCCGGGTCTTCCTGGACACGGCCATCCCGCTGCGCGAGGCGGGAGGGCCGGCGGCTCTTCTCCCCGCTCTTCCGGCGCGGGCCTTGGATCCGGCCATCGTCCAGCTCGTGGCCCAAGTCTCGCAAGCCCGCTTGACGGCGACGATCAGCGACCTGGAGGGATTCCGAACGCGGTACGCCTCGACGGCGGCGTGCGAGTCCGCGGGGGCTTATCTCTACGACGCCTTCAGCCGGCTCGGCCTCCGGACGGAGTACGATCCGTTCATTTTCAGCAGCTACGCCACCCGCAACATCGTCGCGACACTGCCCGGCCGGGTCGAGCCGAACCGCGAGATCATCGTCTGCGGGCACTATGATTCGACGAGCAACCAGCGCACCACCCTGGCGCCGGGGGCCGACGACAACGGCAGCGGAACGGCCGCCGTCCTGGAGATCGCTCGCGTCCTGGCCGGGTCGGCGTTCGACTACACCGTCAAGTTTATCTGCTTCTCGGCCGAGGAGTGGGGGCTCTACGGCAGCCAACACTACGCCGCCGCGGCCCAGGCGGCGGGAGAGGTCATTCTGGCGGTGATCAATATGGATATGATCGCTTTCCCGGACCGCTCGCCGTGGATGCTCGACATCGTTCGCAACACCCCCTCGGCCGATCTGGCCCGCCATTTTGTCGCCGCCGCCTCCGCCTACGCGGGGCTGACGGTCAATACGGTAGCCGTCTCCTCCTGGCCGTACAGCGACCAGTCGCCGTTCTGGAACGCGGGTTACGCCGCCCTTTGCGCCATCGAAAACGAGGAGCCCGGAAACCCCTACTATCACAAGACGACGGATACGCTGAGCACCCTGACCATGGGTTATGCCCTGCGGACCGTCCAGGCCTCCCTGGCCACGACGGCCGAGCTGGCTCGGCCCGCCAGCACGCCGGTGTCGCCCTCGGGTGTTGTCGTCCGTTCGCGCATCAGCCGGTCCCTCTATATCCGGACCAAGACCGTCGGACTGCGCTGGAACGCCAATTCCGACGCGGTCGTCGGGTACCACGTCTACCGGACCACGACGCCCGGCGGCCCCTACGAGCGTCTGACCACGGCTCCCCAGACCGCCACCGAGATCATGGACCGGTTTCTGGACGCCGGCGTCACTTATTATTACGCGGTCTCGGCGGTGGACGCGCAGGGGCGCGAAAGCCGCTATTCGATCGAGGTCGCCGATTCGGAGGCCACATGGAACTGAATATCCGGAAACGCTCGGGCGGCCTGATTCTGGCCCTGGCGGCGGCTACCGCGATTCTTCTGCCCGCTCCGGTCCGGGCCGCGAGTCCCCGCTTCAACCTTGCTCTCGGCGCCTCGGCCTTCCTGCCCAGCGAAAGCCTTCTGCGACAGATCTACGGCAGCCCCTTGCTCGGCCTGCAGGCTCGGGCCTCGGTCCAGTTCGCCGGCGGCTGGTCGGTTTTCGCCGGATACCGGAGCGTCCGGGCGAACGGCGAGGCGGCGGATATCGGAACGAACTTTGACGGCGAGGCCTACGGCGTCCGCCTCGAGCTGCGCTCCTACCGCGGGGGCGTGGGCTACGAGTGGGTTGTGGGGCGTTGGACGTTCGGCGCCGCGGCGGGGGCGGCCTGGCTGACCTGCCGGGAGACCTGGCCGGCGGCGGGCTTCATGGCCGACAAGACCTCATTCGGGGCGGTCTTCGAGGCCAGCCTGGATTTCGCGCTGATCGGACCTCTCGGGATCTTCTCCCGGCTGGAGATCGGCCCGACCCAGCGAAAGGACGACATCCTCCTGGGCGGATTCGACGCCGCGGCCGGGATTTCGCTGCGCTTCTAGCTTAGTTGTGCGTCTCGGATATTCATTGACCAAGTCCCAAGCAAGCTGGACGCACAACCGCCGGGGAGTATGAGGGGGGCGGCGAGGCCCACCTCAGGGGGTCAGCGGAGCGCCGAGGGGGGAGCTCGTCTCCCCCCTGGAAGTGTCCCGTCTCCAGGGAGATTATGGGATTGAAATTTATGAGACGGGACACTAGTAGTTCAGCTTCCCCGCGGCATGCCGGGCGCCCAGGACGGCCAGCATGTCCTTGACCATAGCGGAGAGATCGAAGTCCGGCGACCATCCCCATTCCGCGCGGGCCGCGGAATCGTCGATCGACCGCGGCCAAGAGTCGGCGATGGCCTGTCGGAAGTCCGGCTTGTAGTCGATCGCGAAGCCCGGGATGTGGCGCCGGATTTCGGCGGCCAGTTCGGCCGGGGTGAAGCTCATGGCGGCTAGGTTGAAATCGGCGTGATGCCGGAGCCGCGCGAAATCCGCCTCCATGAGGTCGAGGACCGACTTCAGGCAGTCGGGCATGTACATCATGGGCAGACACGACTCAGGGCCTAAAAAACACGTGTAGCGGCCGTTCTTGACGGCCTCATAGAAGATGGCCACCGCGTAGTCCGTCGTCCCGCCGCCGGGCAGGGTCTCGTGGCTGATGATGCCGGGGAAGCGGCTGCCGCGGACGTCGACACCGAAGCGCCGGACATAATAATCGGCCAGCAGCTCGCCCGCCACCTTGGTCACGCCGTACATCGTCTTCGGCCGCAGGACGGTCTCCTGCGGCGTCCGGTCGCGCGGCGTCTCTGGCCCGAAGGCGGCGATGGAGGAGGGGATGTAGACGCGCAGGAGCCCGTGCAGGCGGGCAGCCTCCAGCACGTTGTACGTGCCGTTCATGTTCACGTCCCAGGCCAGGTGGGGGTTCTTTTCGCCGGTGGCCGAGAGGATGGCGGCCAAGTGGTAAACCGTGTCGATCCGGTATTTGGCGATGAGCTCGTCGAGCCGGGCAGCCTGGGTCACGTCGAGCGACTCGAAGGGGCCGGATTCCCGGATCTCCGGCGATGCCAACGGCTGGATGTCGGTAGCCAGGACGTTCGCTCCGCCATGCTTGCGGCGGAGGGCTTTGAGCAGCTCGGTGCCGATCTGGCCCGAGGCTCCGGTGACAAGAATGCGGGTCATAGTCTGGGTCATGGTCGCCTCGATCGTGGATTTTGCGGGGTCGGCCGGCAAGACGCTTCTTATAGCACAGCCCTCCGTTTGAAATCAAACCCGGGATCGGCGATACTAAGCCCGGAATCACCGATGTCCCAGGCGCGCACGAATCGGATCGCTCTCGTAACGGGGGGCTCATCCGCCGTCGGCGGAGCCGTGGCTGCGGCCCTGGGGCGCGAGTGCGCCGCGGTCGCGATCCAATACCGGGCCGACCGGGCCGGCGCGCTCCGCGCTGCGGCCGGCGTTCGGGAAGGCGGCGCCGAGGCCTTCCTGATCCGGGCCGCTCTGGACCGGGACGCCAGTCCCGCCGCTCTGGCCGCCCGGGTTCGGCGGTGCTGCGGCCGCATCGATATCCTGGTCCATACGATCGGCCCTTTCCTGCAAAAGCGATGGGATCGGCTCACCCCGGCCGATTGGGACGGCATGTTCCGTTCGAACCTGGTTTCGGCCCACGGCCTCCTTTTGGCCGTCCTGCCCGGTATGCGCCGGCGGAAGTGGGGGAGAGTCGTGTTCTTCGGCTATGGCCGGGTCGAACAGGAGGCGGCTTTTCCCGGCATTCTGGCTTACGCGGCGGCCAAGGCCGGACTGCTCCTTCTGACCCGCACCGCCGGGGCCGCGGAAGCGGCCCGGGGCGTCACCATCAACATGGTCTCGCCGGGGCTGCTGACGGTCGGCGCTCGGCCGTCGGGGCTCGACGCTGCGCGGCATCCGTTGGGCACACCACAGGACGTCGCGGCGGCGGTCCGCTTTCTGGCCTCGGCAGAGGCGGCCCGGATCACCGGGACCAACCTGACCGTGGCCGGAACCTGGAAAATGTGAAAAGGCCGCCCGCATGAGAGCCATCGTTCTTTGCGCCGGCCGCGGCCAACGGCTTCGGCCTTGGACGGACGACCGCCCCAAATGCCTCCTTGAAGTCGGGGGCCGGACGATTCTGGCGCGGTGCCTGGCGGCGCTTCGCGCCGCCGGCCTTGAGGACATTCTGCTCGTGACGGGATACCGCAGCGAGATGGTCGAGGCCGAGGCCCGGCGGAGCGGGACGGCCGGCCTCCGCTTCGTCTCCAATCCGGCCTACGAGGACACCAATACGGCCGTGTCCCTGCGGATCGCCCTGACCGTCTCGCCCGGGCTCGATGGCCTTCAGATCAACGGCGACGTTGTCTTCGACGGGACGCTGCTCGACGACCTCCTGCGCCACCCGGGGACGAACGTCGTAGTCATGGACGACACGAGTCGCCTGGCCTCCGAGGAAGTCAAGGTTGCGGCCCGCGACGGCCGCGTCGTCCGGATCGGGAAGCATCTCGCGCCCGCCGAATGTTTGGGCGAAGCGATCGGCCTGAATAAGATCGGAGCGGCCACGGCGGCCGACCTTGTCCGGGTCTTCGAGGACTTCGAGGCCCGCGGCGAGCGGAGCCATTATTTCGAGTCGGGATTCGACCGGTTGGCGGCGGAAGGCGAGGACGGCCGGAACGCTTTCGGCCTGATCGCGACCGGCGGCCGGCCTTGGATCGAGATCGATACGCCCGAGGATTACGAGAATGCCCGAA
This sequence comes from Candidatus Aminicenantes bacterium, assembly GCA_026393855.1. Classification (NCBI taxonomy): domain Bacteria; phylum Candidatus Aminicenantota; species Candidatus Aminicenantota bacterium. The sequence continues at coordinate 18,068 of JAPKZJ010000108.1, read as the reverse complement.
GACGCATCGCCCCCCTCCTCTGCGACTGACTTCGACTACGCAACGGCCGTGGCCAAAGAGGAGGCCCGCTGGACTCCGCCCGCCCTGCGGATCAACAAGTTCCTTAACAGGCCTCTGGCCGCTCTCCTTGTCAAGGCCCTCTTTCGGACCCGGCTGACCCCCAACCAGGTCACCTGGGCCGGCTTTCTGGTCGGCTTGGCCGGGGCCGGCTTCTTCCTGGGGGGGACACGCTGGTCTTTCGCTGCGGGCGGAATCCTGGCCCAGATGTCCTCGATTATCGACTGTGCAGACGGCATGCTGGCCCGCGCCCGCCGGCAGGAGAGCGAATATGGCGCGGCCCTCGATATCATCTTCGACCGGGTTGGCGAGTTTGCCCTTCTGGGGGCCGCGACGGCCGGGCAATATGCGCGCTTCGGCAGCGTTCGTCAATTGGGGCTGGGCCTTCTGGCCATGACGCTCTATTACTTGGAGTTGACTCTGTTTTACCTGATCAAGGCCTACCGCAAGGATGGCCGCATGGCGGAGACGGCCGAAAACAGGGCTTGGCTGATGGCGTTCATCGCGGTCTTCGGAGTGGCGGACCGGGTTGATCTGGGCATTTGGGCCCTCCTGGGAGGCGCCGCGATCGCCGTCCTCTACCAGCTCGGGGAATTTCTGTTTGTCCGCCGCGAGCGTCGAATTTGACGGAGCCGTCGCGGCCTGGCTCCGAACCGTCAATTTCGCTACAATAAACCCGCTCGATACTCCGGGCTGAAGCCCGCCCTCATCCGTTCGCAAATGAGGACGGCAACCCCGTCGTCGAACCGCCGGGGCGGAAGCCGAGCCCGGGGTATTAACAGGGTTAATACCGAGCGGCGCTTATGACCCCGATTTGAAAATCGGGGTTTCAGCGCCGCGAACGTATGAGCAAGGTCGGATCGGCACCGGCCGCAACATTTCCGAGGGAGACGAAAATGCCTCATTTGCGATGGGCCGCGGGACTTCTCGCGGCGGCCCTGCTGCCGGGCCTCGCGGCCGGCCGGACATCCCGGGCGCCGGATGCGCTCATCCTTAAGGCCGAAGCCTTTATCGACGCCTTGGCGGGGGGCGATTTCGAGTCGGCCGCCCGCGACTTCGACGCCGTGATGCGCGGCGTCTCCGGCCCCGACAAGCTGGCCGCGTTCTGGAAGGATCTCCCTTCGCGGCTGGGCTCGTTCAGGCGGCGGACCGCGTCGCGCCGCGATACGCTCGGCGCCTATGCCATCGTCCTGGTGACCTGCGAGTTCGAGAAGACCGCGCTGGATGTAAGGGTCGTCTTCGACAAGGAAGGCCGGATCACCGGTTTCCAGCTCGTGCCCGTCCGCCCGCCGGCCGTGGATCGGCCTCCGGACTATGCGCCCCGGGATCGGTTCGAAGAGATCGCCCTTACCGTCGGAGAGGGTCCATGGGCCCTTCCGGCGACCCTCACCCGGCCCGTCGGCGGCGGTTCCTTCCCGGCGCTTGTCCTCGTCCACGGCTCGGGTCCCAACGACCGGGACGAGACGATCGGACCCAACAAGCCGTTCCGGGACTTGGCTTGGGGGCTGGCGGCCAGAGGGATCGCGGTCCTGCGCTACGAAAAACGGACCCGGGCCCATGGGCCGAAGATCGCCGCCGACGCCAAGGCCGCCTTCTTCACCGTCAAGGAGGAGACGATCGACGACGCGGCGGCGGCAGTCGGGCTATTGCGGCGGACGCCCGGGATCGATCCCGGCCGCATCTTCGTTCTCGGCCACAGCTTGGGGGGAATGCTGCTGCCTCGAATCGCTTCGGCGGTCCGGGATTTGGAGCCGGCCGGATTCATCATCCTGGCCGGCGCGACCAGGCCGCTCCCGGAGACCATGATCCGGCAGATCCAATATCTATCGGCGCTGGACGGCTCGGTCTCGGAGGCCGAACAAAAAACGCTGAACGACCTGAAAGCCCAAGCCGCCGCGATCCAGGGCTTGCGAGAGAGCGATCGGGGATCGGCCGCCCGCTGGCTCAACGCCCCCGCCGCCTATTGGCTCGATTTGAAAGGATACGACCCGGCCGCCGCCGCCCGGGCGATCGAGCAGCCGCTCCTTGTCCTCCAAGGCGGTCGGGACTATCAGGTGACGGTCGAGGATTTCGAGAACTGGAAAAAAGCCCTGGTCGGCCGGCCGAACGTCTCGTTTCAGATCTACCCTGCCTGCAACCATCTGTTCATCGAGGGCCGGGGCCTCCCGACGCCGGATGAATACCTGAGCGTTCAAGGCAATGTCGCCCGGGCCGTCGTGGAGGATATCGCAACTTTCATCCTCCGGATCGGGCCGACGGGAAGGAAAAGGCCATGAGCAAACCCCTTCCGTTCGTCTTCGGCGCCGCGTCCGTGCTTGTGGCGATGACGGCGGTCGGCTGCGACGCCCAAGCCGGCCTGGCCCGGCAACGGGCCAAGGCGGTCGAGAGAGGATTGCTCCGCTCCGTCTATCTGCAGGGCCTTCGGCCGGAGCCGCTCCGGCTCGAGGAGCGCATGGCCTTCTATAAGGTTCCCGCAGTCAGCCTGGCCGCCTTCGACAAGGGCCGGCTGGAATGGACACGCGTCTACGGCCGTCGCGACCCGCAGGTCGAGGCTCCACCGACGCCTGAGACGATGTTCCAGGCCGGCGGCTTGACCCAATTGGTGACGGCGGCTCTGGTCCTGCGGCTCGTCGAGGACGGTCTGATCGGGTTGGACGAGGACATCCGCCCCCGCTTGCGGACCTGGCGCTTTCCCGGCGAGTTCGAGCCCGGTCCGGGCGGGGTCACCCTGCGGACTCTCCTGTCCCATGCGGCCGGCCTTTCGGATCAGGTCCTGCCGGGCTACGGCCCGGACGAGCCGAAGCCCAGCCTGGCCCAAATTCTGGCCGGAGACAAGCCCGCCAAGAACGGCCCCCTGTGGGTTGCGCCTAAGCGAAGCGCCCGCCTCGAAGCCTGGCTTTCGGAGGCCGGCTATGTCGTCGTCCAGGTGCTGTTGGAGGATCTGACCGGGCGCGCCTATCCGGATTTGGTCCGGGAGAAGATCTTTCGGCCGCTCGGCTTGGCCCACTCCGCGTTCGGCTCGAGCCTGACCGAAGACCTCCGGCCGTCCACGGCGGCGGGCTTTCTGCGCCAGGGCCAGGCCGTGCCCGGCGGCGGCGCAACCTATCCTGAAGATGCGGCCAAGGGACTATGGACGACTCCGTCCGACTACGCCGCCATCGTCCTCGACTTGCTGGCCGCCGCCGAGGAGCGTCCGGCCAAGCTTCTCCCGCCGGCGGCGGCCCGGGCCCTGCTGCGGGCCCAGGTCGAAAACTTCGGCCTGGGCTTCTTTGTCGAAGGCCAAGGCGACGGGATTCATTTCCGGGCTTCGGGGACGACCCGGGGCTTCGCCTGCACCATGGTCGTTTATCCGACCAAGAGACAAGGGGCCGTGATCATGACCAACAGCGACAACGGGGATGTCCTGATCGAGGAGATCCTGGCCGGCTTTTCCTCGGCCTACGAATGGCCCGATTACAAGCCGGTCGAGAAGCCGGTCCTGCGCCTGGCCCAAGAGTCCTACGCGGATTTTGCGGGGCGCTATGAGGTCGATCAAAGCTACGTGCTGGAGGTTCGGCCGGAGGATTACTATTTAGTCATCACCCCGACCGGCCAAGCGCCGACCCGGTTCTACGCCGAGGGGCAGACGCTGTTCTATTCGACCGATCCCTATGTTCGGATCCAGTTTTTCCGCGCCGCCGACGGCCGGATCGAAAGCCTGGTCCTGTGGCAGAAGGGCTTTCGGCTGGAGGCCCGCAAAGTCCTCCGCTGACGCGGGCCGCCGTTAACGGCCGCTTTTCTTGAGGATCTGCGGGATGCCGTCGGTCTTCTTAGCCGATTCGATCTCCTTGACCGAGCGGGGGATGCCCGCGGTCAGGTTTTCGCAGCCCGTCTCGGTGATCAGGACGGTGTCCTCGACCCGGATCCCGATTTCCTCGGCGGCCAAAACAACCAGCGGCTCGTTGGCGAAGACCATGCCGGGCTTCAAGGCCTGGGGGCTGCCGCCCACGTCGTGGGTGGCCATGCCGACATAGTGGCCGAATCCGCCCCGCATGCCGCGGAAGTAGTCTTTGGTCAGGTCGAACCCCTTTTTCTTGAGAATCTCGTCCACTTCCTGGCGGCACTGGGCGGCCGTCAGCCCGGGCCGGTAGACGGCCAGGCAGGCTTCGTGCACCGCCAGGCAGGCTTCGTAGACCTCTTTCTGGCGCGGGGTGAAGGCGGCCCCGGCCGGGAAGGAAGTGGTGATGTCGATATCGTAGGCATCCAAGTCGGGGCCGGCGTCCACGACGAGGATGTCGCCCTCGCGCAAAAGCCGGTCGTGCTTGGCATAGTGGAGATAGGGGTGGTTCTCGCCTGAGCAGATGATGACCCCATAGGCGCTCTCCTGCGCCCCCTCCCGTTCGCAGATATAGTTGAGCACGGCCGACAGCTCGAACTCGCGCATCCCGGGGCGGGCGGCCTTTAGAATCTCGGTATGGGCTTTGACGCCGATCGCCGCCGCCCGCCGCAGGACCGCGATCTCGGCCGGCGACTTGATCGTCCGCAGATCCCAGACGAGCGGCGAGAGGTCGCGGACCTCGACCTGGGGGAAGCGCTCTTTGAGCATCCGGACAAACTGCATCTCCCGGGTCAGGCGTCCGTCCCACGGGTTCAGGGTGGCGTTGCCGAGGAAGGTCGAAGCCTTTTCCCGGCTGGCCTCGCGGTAGAGCTCCTCGGGGGAGAAGGGGACGTAGAGCGGGCCGCGCCCGGCCAAGGCGGCAAGCATCGGGCCGAGACTTTCGGCGGGCAGCACCCGCTCGATCCCGGTGCAAGCCCGCGGGTCGGCGGCGAAGGCCGGGTCGAGGCCCTCGGCCCGTACCGCAGCCTCCGTCGTGGTCAAAAAGAGGCTGCTTGTCCGGGTTCGGCCGTCGACGAACAGAGCGGCATTGGGCAGCTCGACGCCGGTCAAGTAGAGGAAATCGTTGGCCTGGGCATAAGGATAGTAGCTCGCGATCGGCTGGGCGCCGAAGAGGACCGCCGTGCCGTCGGCGATCTTGTCCATCAAGCGGGCCCGGCGGGCCGCGTACTCGGACTTATCGAAGCGGAGTCCGGTGGCTCCGAGCGCGGGGACGGCCAGAGCCAGGGCCAAAAGGGAAGCGAACAGGCGGCGGCGATGGGTCATGGGGGATCCTCCCGAAGAAATTGTTCGCCGGGATGATACCAGATCGAGGGGCGGTGCGGGAAGCCGCGGCCGTTTCCCGATTGACAGCCCGACCGGCGTTCTCTATAGTCGGCCCATGATTCAACGCAAGAAAACGATTGGCCTGCTGACGGGCGGCGGCGACTGCCCCGGCATCAACGCCGTCATCCGGGCCGTGGCCAAAGCCGCGCTCATGGAGCATGGCTGGAATGTCGTGGGCATCAAGGACGGCTATGAGGGCCTGATCCGAGGGCGCTGGCGCCGCCTCCGGCCGGCCGACGTCTCGGGCATCCTGACGCTGGGCGGGACCATCCTGGGCACGTCCAACACGGCCGACCCCTATCGCTATGCGACGCTGAAGTCCGGCCAGATGGTAGTGCGGGATGTCTCGCGCCGCCTCCTCGGAAACGCCCGCAAGATCGGGCTGGACGCCCTGATTCTCATCGGGGGGGACGGCACTTTGGCCTCGGCGGCCCGGCTGCAGAACGACGGCCTGCCCGTCGTCGGCGTCCCCAAGACCATCGACAACGACCTTCGCGGCACCGATGTCACCTTCGGGTTCGATACCGCGGTTTCGATCGCCACGGAGGCCGTCGACCGCCTGCACTCAACCGCCCAGTCGCACCACCGGGTCATGATCGTCGAGGTTATGGGCCGGCGGGCGGGTTGGATCGCGCTCCATGCCGGCGTTGCCGGCGGCGGCGACATCATCCTCATGCCCGAGATTCCCTATCGGATCGAGGCCGTCGCGGCCAAAATCCTGGATCGGCGGCGGCGGGGCAAGGCTTTCAGCCTGGTCGTCGTGGCCGAAGGGGCTAGGCCGCTGGGCGGCCAGGTCGTCGTCCGCAAGATCGTGGCCGGAAGCGCCGAGCCGATCCGTCTGGGGGGCATCGGATTCGTCCTGGCCGACGAGCTGGAGAAGGCCGCGCGGACAGAGACGCGGGCCGTCGTCCTGGGCCATGTCCAGCGGGGCGGGACGCCGACCGCGGCCGATCGGGTCCTGGCCACCCGGTTGGGCGACCAAGCCGTCCGGCTCGTCGCGGCAGGGGAGTTCGGCCGCATGGTCGCCGTTCGGGGAGGGGCTATGACTTCGGTCCCGCTGTCCGTGCCGGGCCGGGGGCCGCGGCTGGTGTCGCTCGATCATCCGCTGATCGCGGCGGCCCGGACGATCGGCACGAGCTTCGGCGACGAGGGTTGAGCCGGGTCAGCTCGGCTCGTTTTCGAAGAGGGGCGGCGTCCCCGAGTCCGTAAGGCCGGCGGCCGGACCGGCTTTAAGGACCTCGATGAAGTGCTCGACGATCTCCGGGTCGAATTGCAGGCCCGAACACTTGATGATCTCTTTCAGCGCGTAGTTGTGCGACTCGGAGTCCCGGTACGGCCGGCTCGAGGTGATGGCGTCGTAGGTATCGGCCACCGACATGATCCGGGCCCCGATCGGGATGGCCTGGCCTTTCAGGCCGTCGGGGTAGCCGCGGCCGTCGTAGCGCTCATGGTGGAAGCGGACGATGCGGGCGATCTGCTGCAATTCGATGACCGGCTTGAGGATGTTCTCGCCGATCACCGGGTGCTGCCGGATGATGGAGTATTCTTCGTCTGTCAAGGGCGTCTTCTTGTGCAGGATGCGCTCCGGGATGGCGATCTTGCCGACGTCGTGCAGGATCGCCGCCATTTCCAGGTCGTTCAGCTCGCGCTCGTCGAGCTTCAGCGAGCGGGCGATGCGCATGGAGAACTCGGTCACCCGGCTGGAATGGTCGCGGGTGTATTTGTCTTTGGCCTCCAAGGCCGAGACGAGCGAGCGGACCATGGATAGAAACAGCGAGCGCTGGCGCTCGACCAAGTCCGAGGTCCGCATCTTGAGGTTGCGGTTGGCCAGAGCCAAGTCGGCCTCGGCCCGCCGCATCCGGAGCAGGTTGTGGATGCGGGCCTTGAGCTCGACCGAGTCGAAGGGCTTGGGCAGATAGTCATCGGCGCCCGCCTCGATGCCCTGGTTCAGCATCTCCGCCCCGGAGCGGGCCGTGACCAGGATGACCGGGATGTGACGGAGCGATTCGTCGGACTTGATCCGCTTGGTCAGGGCGTGGCCGTCCAGGCCCGGCATCATGACGTCGCTGATGACGATGTCGGGCATCTTGTCCCGGATGAGACTCAGGCCCTCCTCGCCGGAGGAAGCCAGGTGGAGGTCGAACTCGTCCTCCAGCAACAGCTTCATCAGCTTGAGGACTTCCGGGTTGTCGTCGATGACGACGATGTTGTTGTCGTGAGACCGGGTCGACTGGCTATCGGCGGGAAGGAGCTCATCGCGCTCCAAGTCCATGAGCTGGAGCTTGCGGAAGTCGGTGACGATGTCCTGAACCCTGGGTTGGCCGGCGTCGCTGGACCGCTTCTTGAACGTCACCGGCATATCCGCCATCCGGCGGTCGAGGACCTCATCGCCGTAGTGGGCGTCGCCTTTGAGGACGTCGATGACGAAGCGGGAGCCCTTGCCGAGCTCGCTTTCGGCCCGGACCTTCCCGCCGTGCAGCGCCACCAGCTCGCGGACGAGCGACAGGCCGATGCCCGTGCCTTCGTGGGCCCGCGACAGCGATCCGTCGACCTGGGAGAAACGGTCGAAGATCGTATCCAGCATGTCGGCCGGGATGCCGATGCCGCTGTCCTCGACGATGAACTGGACGGCCTCGGCCGATTCGTCCAGGTAAACGGTGATGCGGCCGCCCTCCGAGGTGAACTTGACGGCGTTGGAAAGCAGGTTGAGGACGACCTTCTCAAACTGGTCGGGGTCGATGACCAGCGGCAGGTCATGCGAGGGATGCTGGAAGTAAAGCCGAATCGATTTGCGGTCGGCCAGCGGCTTGACCGAGGCCAGTAGGCTGTTGACAAAGTCGACGAAATCGACCGACTTGGTCTTCAGCCGCATCTTGCCCGCTTCAAGCTTGGTCAGGTCGAGGAGGTTGTTGATCAGCTTGAGCAGCTTGAGGCCGTTCTGACGGATGGCGAGGAGGCTGTCCTTCTGCTTGGCGGTCAGCCGGCCTAGGCCGCCCTCGATCATAGGCCCGAGCGGGGCCAGGATCAGGGTCAACGGCGTGCGCAGCTCGTGGTTGACGTTGGCGAAGAACTGGGTTTTGAGCTCGTCCAGGGCCCTGAGCTTGAGGTTGGATTCCTGGAGCTTGGCCGATGTCTCCTCGAGCTGGACCCGGCTGCGCAGCTCGCGGCGCCGGATCATGTCCATGATGTAGGAGCCGAAGACGCCGATCAGGACGATGGCCGTCAGAAAGAAGAGGTTGGAGAAGATGTCGCGCCAGTCGCCCGCGGCCCGGGCAATGTTGAAGAGGCTGGGCACGGCGTAGCTGGCCCAGATGAAGGCATATAGGACGACGGTCTCCCGGAAGGCCAGCGGCACGACGACGACCATGCCCTGGATGATCAGGTACAGGCCCTGGACATAGCCGGAGGTGAATCCTCCCAGAAACTGAATCATGATGGCGATGCCGGCCACGTCGAAGACGGTCAGGGCGATGGCCAGGTTGGCGCAGCCGCGGTGGGTCTTCATCCGGGAGAGCATCAGCAGGAGGACGCCGTGGGCGGCCAGGACGATCAGGCGGATGGCCAGGAACAGTCCGAAGAGGTTCGAGGCGTAGATGGCGTCGAGGATGAGGAACGAGAGGTACAGGATGGCGCTGAGGAGGATGACCAGCCGGACCCGCCCCTTCAGGTCGTACTCGGCGTTCAGCCGCTCTTCGAAGGATCGCTTGGCGTCATCCATGGACGGCTCTCGGCCGGGCCACGACGATGTAGCCCTGGGCCGGGTTTCCGAAAGAGGGGATTGTGCACAGGGATTCCCAGCCGGCCTCTTCGAGGAGGGCGGCCAGGCGATCGGGGTCGAAGAAATCGAAAGTGCCGGCCTCCTCCAGTTCGACCAGGGCCTGGGCGTCATTGAGGAAAGACCGGATGGATTCCAGCAGGAAGGCCTTGGATCGATGGCCCGGGAAATCCGAGTCCGGGGCCGCTTCGATCTTAGCCACCAGGCGGGTGAAGAGGCCGGAGGCGTCGGCGTCGGGGCGCATCGTCGAGAGGACGAGCCGCCCCTCGGGCGCGATGATCCGGCGCGCCTCGGCCAGCGTCTCGACCGGGTTGAAGATGTAGGAGAGGACGAGACTCATCAGGATCTTGTTGTAGACGCCGGGGCGCACGGGCAGGTGGGCGGCGGCCTGCAGGCCGCCCGGGAAGCCGAGCTTGCGGAAGCCCGCCTCGCCCCCGGCCCGGCCCTGGAGCTGGCGGACGGCCAGGTTGAAGTCGACGATGACCCTGACTTCGGGGATGTCGAAGCGGCTTTTCAGCCAGCGGTCGTCGGCGGCCGAGATCGTCTCGCCCCGCAGGAGGCGGTGCAGGCGCGGCGAGAAAGCCGCGTCGATCCGCTCGGCCGAGGCCAGGGCCAGATTCTCGATCCGCTCCTCGGCCAAGGTCTTGAAGCGGCCGATCTCGCCGTCCAGGAAGCGGCGCACCGGGATATACCGGTTAAGCTCGGCGTCCAGGGCCAGCAGGCCGAAGCGGCCGGACTCGCGCAGGGCGGGGAAGCGGGACAGGAGCTTGCCGGCGGCTCGGGCCATCGCCTTGGGGATGAGGTCGGCGATCGTTAGGAGGGTGGGCAGGGGATGGCCGCCGTCGAGGAGGTGCTCGGCGAAGTTGCCGGTGCCGCCGCCCAGGTCGAGGAAGCGGTCGCCCGGCTGGAGGTCGAGTGCCCGCCGCTGGTCCTCCATGAGCTGGCGGTAGTCGTCCGACAGGGCCATGACGTCGAAGCCGATGAGGCGGTCCTCGCCGACGAGGTATCGCTGCCAGTAGGCCCGGCGGTCCTTGATGCGGCGGGCCGGCAGGCGGTCCTTTTCGGCCCGGCGGATGATTTCCATGTTGGCTTTGTCGGGCGGTGCCGGGCGGATCGAATCGCGGGTCAGGAAGCGGTGGATCTGATCGGTGATGGTCCCGAACAGCTGCAGGGCCTCCTCGGAGGTCCTGGCGTTGTGGCCGAGCGGGACCGAGACGACCTCGCGCGGGGCGTCGACCTGGACGCTCATGATATCGCGGACGAATTCGGCCTTGACCCAGTGGTCGTGCTCGCCGTAGATCCAGGTGATCGGCAGGTCGATGAGGGCCATGTCCTCGCGGGCTTGGTCGAGGGTTGCAACCCGGTTGGCCACCACGTCGGAGGCGTAGGGGCCCATGCTGATGAGATTGCCCAGGATGGGGATGACGCCGAGGTCGATCCCCAGCTGGAACTGCTCCAGCAGGTCCAGCCCGCAATTGACCCGGTTCATCAGTTCCCGGAACTCCATCGTCCCCATGCAGGAGATCCAGCAGCCGATCTTGCGCCGGTAGGATTCCTGGCGGAGGACGACCCGGGCTTCCAGGGCCGACAGCGAGAAGGTCACCAAAACGATGGAGCTGGCCTTGAGCATGGGGTTGAGGTCGAGCCAGTCCAGGACGGCCTTGATGTCGTCGGCGCCCTGGCTGACGCTGGCGTGGATCATCTCGAAGGGCGGCTCGGACGCATCCGGGTCTTTGTAGCTCTCGCCCTTGCGCCGCACGCCGTCATACCGGAGCACGGCCACCGGCTTACCGCGGGTGTAGAAGTTTTCGACGATGGTCTCGGCCAGGGCGAACAGGGTTTCCTTGGTCTTGCCGAAGGCGGGGGGGATGATGACGACGGGGACGGGGCCGCCGTCGAGCTCAAGCGAGGTGTTGAGCAGTCCGACGATCTCCTCGCCGGCCGCGTTCTCCAGGCGCACGACCCGGGGCGGCCGCTTGGCCAGCTCGCTCAGATCGGACTGCCGGCGCGGGCCCCGGCGCAGCTTTTCGGTGTCGCGGGTGCGCGGCTTCTCGGCCGCCGCTTCGAAGCTCGGCATCTCGCCGGCCTGGACGGCCATGCGGGCGATGCCGAACTGGACGCCGTAGCGCAGCAGGCCGCCGTTGCCATCGTCGACCTTGAGGACATTGCGGATCTCGCCGCGGACGTCGCGGACGACCCGCCCGCCGTGGATGATCCGGATGGAGGCGAGCGGCGTCCCGATGAGGAGGGCCACTTCGCGGTCGCCGGTGAGGAAGCTCGCGCCGCCCGTGCTGATGTCGGCGACCGGGCCCCGGATGGTCCGTTGAAACGGCGGCGGCAGGGTGATCTCGAGCTCCAGGGCTTCATCCGAAGCGGCCCGCCGGGCGGCCCGCTTCTCTGAATAGAAGAGGATCCGGGGGTACAGGCATTCCAGCCCGCGGCCGCCGTCGTCGATCCGGTAGACGACGGTTTCGAAAGTATAGGTGGCGTAGCCGGACTGAAAGGAGACGAAGATCGAGTCGGACGTCTTGAAGCGGCCGGCCAGCCCCTCGCCGATCAGCCGGCACATCCGGCCCGGCTCGATCCCGGCCGGGCGGAGGATGACGGGGGAGCGCTGGCCGGCGCCGATGACGGTCAGCTCCGTCTCCGGCCGGCCGAACGCCTCTGAGAGGAGGACATCGATCCGGGGCGGATCGGAGAAAGCCACGATGCTGTCGCGGCGCAGGAACGGGTACTTGGCCCGCAGGTCGGGCAGATCCTTCTCGATCTGGGAATCGGCGATCAGACGCAGCAGGATCCGCCGGCTATCCTCCTCCATCAACAGGAATTGGATGCCCGTGCCGCCGGCCGCCTCGTCGATCCGGACGACCCGGCCCGTGGCCAGCAGGGTGGACCCGTCGGGCATGCGGATGGTGATCGGGTGGATGTAATCGCGGGGCAGGACGGCCTTGACGAACATCCCGTTTTCGCTGATGTTCTCGACCGGCACGCGGCCGATAAGGCCGATGTCGGCCTCGACCGCAGCCGGGCCGAGCGGCGCGCGCATGATGCCCCGCTTCTCGCGCGTCTTGCGGATGATCAGCGAGCGCAGGCGGCGCCGGATGCGGTCGGCGTCGAAGCCGCCTTCGTAGACCTCGTCGACCCAGCCGTTGACGGGCAGAGCGGGCGCTTCCCGGCCGGCGCCGTTGTCCGAGAGCAGGAGCTTGGCGATCGTCTCGGGGTTGCGGACCATCTCCTGGACGTAGCGCAGCAACGTACCGGTCTCGGCGGAGGGAAGATGGCGGTCGACGATCAACGCGTCGATGTGGGCCAGCCGGCCCAGGAACCCGATGGCTTCCCGGCAGCTCGAGGCGGTGTGGACGGAAAAATCGGGCTCGAAAGCGGCCCGCAACGCCTGCCGCTTGGAGGCATCCTCATGGGCGATGACGAGATGAGGCTTGGCCTGAACAGACGAATCGGTCGCCTTCACCGTCATGCTTGGCCCTCGGCTTTTACCGTCGAATACCGTCTCTCTCGTCCCCGGCCCCCCTAGAAAGGTTTAGTCGCCTTGACTTTCCCAAAATTCAAAATATTATCTAACAACGCGTTTCTACTATATATAGGGGGTCAAGGCGCTGTCAAGTCGAGATTTTGGGGGAGAAATAATTTTCGTGTCTAGAGGCTATCCGGCCCTTGACAAAGGCCTTCCCGGCGCCTATTATACCGATGGTGAACAAAATGGTGAACACAATGCGCCGCGAGCTGACCCCCCGCCAGCGGGACATCCTGGAGTCCGTCGAGGCCTTCATTCTCGAACACGGCTATGGGCCGACCATCCGTCAGATCGGCGCCCGGCTCCGCATCGCCAGCCCCTCGGCCGTGTTCAAGCACGTAGCCAGCCTGGAGCACAAGGGCTACCTGCGGCGCGAGCGGGGCGAGCTGCGCTTGGCCGCGCGCCCGGCCGGGGCGGAGGGTCGGGTCCGCGTGCCGCTTCTCGGCCTGGTGCCCGCCGGCGCTCCCCGCGAGTCGTTTGACGTCTCGGGCGAGTCCATGGACATTCCCGACTGGATGATCGGCCGGCGGCGGGGCAACGTCTTCTGCATCAAGGTCGAGGGCAAGAGCATGATCGACGCCTACATCGATGACGGCGACCATGTTCTCCTGGAGCGGACCGACTCCGCCAATTCCGGGGAGATGATCGTGGCCCAGCTCGAGGACGGCTCGGTCACCCTCAAGCGGCTCCGGCGCGAGGACGGCCGGACCCTCCTCGTCCCCGAGAACCCCGCCTTCGCCCCGTTCGAGGTCGACGACCTGCGGGTGGTGGGCCGGGTCGTCGGGGTCCTCCGAAAGTACTAACCATGCCCCATTTCCTTCCCATTTGGGCGGCCGCGCCGTTCCGCTCCTCGCGGCGGCGAGAGAAAATCGCCGGAGCGAGATTCCAGAGGACGCGCGGCCGCCGTCTTTTCCACCGTCAAGACTGCTTTCCGACATAAATCCCGGACGAACGACATGTTTCTGACTTCCGCGGGTCGGAGTCCGCCGGCCGCCGGATGTCTCGAGGGCATATGAACGCGAACCACGGGGCCTTGGGCTCCCGTCCTTCCCGCGCCGCCGCACCCGCTTTCGGTCCGGCCCGGTTCGACGGCACGTCGGCGGCCGCCCGGGCGGCGGCGGAGCGGGCCGTCCGCCCGGCTCTGCGCCTGGACCTGCCCCTGGTGGCCGCCGCGGAGGCTCCCGTCCGCCTCCTTCCGGCCGTCCCCGCCTTCGCCTCCCGCCGCTTCATCGTCCACGTCGACATCGACGCTTTCTTTGCCTCCGTCGAGGTCCTCCTCAACCCCGCCCTGCAGGGCCTGCCCGTCGTCGTCGGCGGCCTGCCGCATGAGCGGGGCGTCGCCTCGACCTGCTCCTACGAAGCCCGCCGCTTCGGCGTCCACTCGGGCATGGCCCTGCGGACCGCTTTCAAGCTTTGCCCCCAAGCCGTCTTTGTCCGGGGCAACTACCAGCTCTACCAGTCCTTCTCCGAGCGCTTCTTCCGCATCCTTCGCCAGGCCACCCCGGACGTCGAGGAGACCTCGATCGACGAGGCCTACCTCGACCTGACCCGCTGCCGCCACCTCTACCCCTCGTTCAGCCGGGCCGCCCGGGACCTCCAGGCCCGCGTCGAGCGCGAGACCGGGCTCAGGGTCTCGGTCGGGGTGGGCCCCAACAAGACCTTGGCCAAGCTGGCGACCCGCAAGGCCAAGCCGGCCGGATATTTCGAGATCCCGCCCGGCGGCGAAGAGGAGTTCCTGCGCGGGCTGCCCATCGACAGCCTGCCCGGCATCGGCCCCAAAACCCAGGTCCTGCTCCGCCTGCTGGCCGTCCAGACGATCGGCGACCTGTGGGGCCTGCCGCGGAGCACCCTGCACTCGATCTTCGGCCTGGGCGGCGACGACATCTACCTCCACGCCCGCGGCATCGACATCCGGCCGATCGTCACCTCGTCCGTCCCCAAGTCCGTCTCGCGCGAGACGACCTTTCTCGAGGACCTCTGGGACAAGCGCCTCCTGCTGGCCCACCTGGCCTATCTCTGCGACCGCCTGACCCTGGCCCTGCGGCAGGGCCGCTGCTATGCCCACGTCATCGAGGTCAAGACCCGCACCTCCGACTTCCGGACCGAGGTCCGCCGCCGCCTGCTGCTGACGCCGTGCCAGGAGATGGGGGACGTCTTCCGGATCGCCGAGGAGCTCTTCCTGCCGCTCCTGCAGGGGACGCGCCTGGCCCTGCGGCTGGTCGGGGTCAAGGCCTCCGAGCTGGTCCGAACCAAGCCTCTGCCCCTCTTCGAGCGGGCTTCGGACAAGGGCGAGCGGCTGGGGGCCGCACTGGACGAGGTCCGGGGCAAATACGGCTTCGGCTCCGTTCTGACCGTCCGCGAAAAGATGCTCGACGAAGTCTATCCCTTCGATCCCGGCCGGGGCTTCATCCTCAAGACGGCGTCCTTGACCCGGTAGGGCGCATGTTCGTCCCTCTGCGCGTTCATTCGACCTTCAGCCGCGGCCGGGGCGGGGCGACGCTCGAGGAACTGGCCGCCTGGGCGGCCGAGCGCCGGACCGGGGCCATGGCCCTCTCGGATGTCGACAACATCTACGGCTGGGCCAAATGGAAGCGGGCCGCCGCCGCGGCCGGATTCGCCCCGCTCTTCGGCTGCGAGGTTGAGGTCGAAGGGCGGCCGTTCCTCTTTCTGGTTCGGGCCGCCGCCGGCTACGCCAACCTGATGGAGATTCTCAACCGCCGCCGGATCCGCGAGGCCGGGGTCCTGGAGGGGTTGGTGACGATCCTCCTCCCCTCGCTTCCACCCCATCCTCCAAGAGTGGAGGATGGGGTGGTTGCGAGGACGATCAAAGCACCCTCGTTGCCGACGGAAACCGCGGCTGCGAGGGCGATCAAAGCATCGTCGTCGTCGTCGGCCGACGAGTGGACGAACGGCGAAGAGGGCGGCGGGACGGCCTTCCGCGCCCTGGTCGAGAGGCTGAAGTCCGGGGCGGGGGAGGGCGGCCTCTACATCGGTGTCGACGGAGCCCGCTTCGGCCGGGCCCGCGAGCTGGCCCGGACAAACGGTCTGCCGCTCGTCTGGGCCAACCCGCTCAAATTCGTCCGCTCGCCCGAGCGGCTGGTCCTGCTGCGGGCCTTCGAACAAAAGATCCCCTATCCGCCCGAGTGGGCCCGCCTGGGGCGCTCGCTCGGCCGCTTCGGGCCGGACCAGGAGGCCTTGGCGCTGCGCAAGCTCGGCCCCGAGGCGGCCGAGGCCTTTCGGGCCTCCCGGGACGTGGCCGGGCTTTGCGCCTTCGATTTTACGCGCGTCGTGCCGCCTCTGCCGTCCGACCTCTTCCCGGTCGGCCTGCGCGAGGAGGTCCTGGCCCGCCTCCGCACGCGGCGGGACTTGGGCTGGGGCGAGCGCGAGCGGGCCCTGCGCGAGCTGGCTGTGATCGAGCGGTCGGGCTTCGGCCCCTACTTTCTGATCGTCCATGACGTCGTCTCGTTCGCCCGCCGCAACGGCATCCTGCACAACCTCAAGGGCTCGGGCGCCTCGTCCTTTCTGGCCTGGCTGCTCGGGCTGTCGCACGTCAACCCGGCCGCCTTCGACCTCTACTTCGAGCGCTTCCTCAACGCCGGCCGGGACGACCCGCCGGACATCGACCTCGACTTCGACTCCCGCTTCCGCGACCGGATCCTGGACTATGTCCTGCGGACCTACGGGGCGGGGCGGACGGGGGCGGCCTTCGTCTGCAGCCTCAAGTGCTACGGGGCCCGCTCCGCCCTCTACGAGACGGCCCGCGCCTTCGGCCTGCCGCCCGACGAGTCGCGGGCCTTGAGCCGGAAGGCGCCCTATTTCGCCGAGCCGTCCCACCTGCGCCAAGGTCCGCCGCCGCCGGGCTATTTGGAGGTCTGGAACCTGGCCTCCGACCTGACCGGCGTCCACAGCGAAGTCTCGCTTCACGTCGGCGGCGTCATCCTGACGCCCGCCCCGGCCGACCGCTCGCTGCCGCTGGCCGTCTCGGCCAAGGGCTTGGCCATGTCCCACTTCGACCGCGACGCCGTCGAGGACCTCAAGCTGATCAAGCTCGACCTGCTCTCGGTGCGGGGGCTGGCGGCGATCTCCGCCACCCGGGTCGGGCTGGACCTCCCGACGATCCCCGACGGCGACCCTGCCGCCTTCGCCCTGCTCAAGGAGGCCCGGACGATCGGCTGCTTCCAGGTTGAGAGCCCGGCCATGATGAACCTGCTGCGGCGGATGAAGCCGGCCGACATCCGCGACCTGGTCCAGGCCCTGGCCCTCATCCGGCCGGGTCCGACCGAGAGCGGGATGAAGGAGACGCTGCTGCGCAGCCGGGAGGGGCGGGGTGGGACGCCCGATCCGTTTCTGGGGCGGATTCTGCCGGAGACGGGCGGGCTCCTGCTGTACGAGGAGCAGGTCATGCAGGTGGCCGAGCGGGTGGCCGGTTTCCCGCCCGAGGAAGGCGATGGCCTGCGGCGGGCTCTGAAGCGCAAGGGGACGCCGGCTCTGGAGGGTTGGCGGACCCGATTTCTGGGGCAGGGTCGGGCCCGCGGCTACGCGGCGGCCGATCTGGACAAGCTCTGGGCCGGGCTCGAGACATTTTCCTCCTACTCCTTCAACAAGGCCCATAGCGCCTCCTACGCGGCCATGGCCTACCAGGCCGTCTACCTCAAGGCCCGCCACCCCGCTCCCTACATGACGGCCGTCCTCAATGCCGGAGGCGGCTACTACGGGCTAGCCGAGTACGTCGAGGAGGCCAAGCGGCTGGGCCTGCGGATCCTGGGTCCGGACATAAACCGCAGCGGATTCGAGTTCCAGGTCGAGGAGGGGGCGATCCGGGTCGGCTTCCTTTCGATCAAGGGGCTGGGCCGGAAGACGGCCGAGCGGATCGTCGAGGCGCGGGCCGAGTCGGGCCCCTACCGCTCACTGGAGGATGCCCTGGCCCGGCTCGGCCTTTCCAAAGCCGAGCTCTTCTCGCTGGTCAAGGCCGGCGTCTTCGATTCGCTCGAGGCCCGGCGGACGCGGCAGGTCCTGCGCTACGTCCAGGGCATCGAGGGGGTGGAGCCCGACTCGGACCTGGACGCCCGGGAAAAGGCCAAGATGCTCCTGGAGTCGCTGGGCTTCAGCCCCGATTCCGACCCGCTGGCCCTCTACGAGGGCAAGCGGCCCGACCTGCGGATCAAGGACCTCGGCCGGCACGTCGGCCGCACGATCGATCTGGTCGTCCGGGTCGTGGACGCCCGGGGCAAGGACGTCCGCGGCGGCAAGAAATACTTCTACTTCTTCGAGGACGAGACCGGGACGCTCGAGGGGGTGGGCGATCGGCCCTGCCAGGCCGCGGGCCAGCCGCCCGTCTGCTGCCTGCGCGGCGAGGCGAGAGCGGACGGCACGGGGCAAGTCAAGATTTATGAATGCGCGTTTCTGAAATCGTTTTAGCGTGATCCCGCGCGTGCGCCGCGATCCGTGCCTGTCCTCGACACGACAACCGTTTCGGCGGTCGTCGCGAGGGCGGCACGGGCCAA
>JAPKZJ010000107.1 GCA_026393855.1 Candidatus Aminicenantes bacterium | reverse complement strand
TCGAACTGGACCTTCCGGCCCGGTTCGACCCGGGCCAGCGACGGCTCGACCCTGGCGTCCTTGACGATTTCGAGCGAGCGGGGGTTGAGATTGACCTTCCAATCCTCCCCTTCCTCCAGCTCGCTCGGGTCGCGCTTGCTGAACAGAGTGTCGTAAAGCCGGACCTCGGCCGGGACGGCCGAAGCGGCCGAAACCCAGTGCAGGGTGGCCTTGGGGCTGCGGCCGTCGGGCGCGTCGCCGCCTCGGGTCGCCGGGTCGTAGGTGCAGTGAAGCTCCACGACCTCGCCGCTTGCGGGATCCTTGACGACCTCGGCACAGGTGATGAAATAAGCGTACCGGAGCCGGACCTCGCGCCCCGGCGACAGCCGGAAGAACTTCTTGGGCGGGTTCTCCAGGAAATCGTCCCGCTCCACGTAGAGGACGCGCGAGAACGGGACACGGCGCGAACCGGCCGCCGGATCTTCGGGATTGTTGACGCAGTCCAACTCCTCGACCAAGTCCTCCGGGTAATTCGTTAGGATGACCTTGAGCGGGCGAAGTACGGCCATGGCCCGCAGCGAGGTCCGGTTCAGCTCCTCGCGGACGCAGCTTTCAAGGAAGGCCAAGTCGACGATGCTGTTGGCCTTGGCGACACCGACCAGATCGGCGAAGCGGCGCAGGGCGGCCGGCGGATAGCCGCGCCGGCGCATGGCCGCGATCGTCGGCATGCGCGGGTCATCCCAGCCGTCAACGACCCCTTCTTTGACCAGGGCCAGGAGCTTGCGCTTGCTGAGCAGGGTGTGGCTGAGATAGAGGCGGGCGAACTCGATCTGCCGGGGATGGTGGATGCCGAGCTGATCGAGGAACCAATCGTAGAGCGGCCGGTGGACTTCGAACTCCAAGGTGCAGATCGAGTGGGTGATGCCCTCGATGGAGTCCGATTGGCCGTGGGCCCAGTCGTAAGTGGGATAGAGGCACCAGTCGTCGCCGCGACGGTAGTGGTGGGCCCGCCGCAGCCGGTACATGACCGGGTCGCGGAGCAGCAGGTTCGGGTGAGCCATATCGATCTTGGCCCGCAGGGACTTGGAACCGTCGGGGAACTCTCCGGCCCGCATCCGGCGGAATAGATCGAGGTTCTCCTCGACCGGGCGGTCGCGGAAGGGGCTGTCCTGGCCGGGCCGGGTTAGACTCCCGCGCGTTTCGGTGACCTTCTCGGCGCTCAAGTCGCAGACATACGCCTTGCCCTTGCGGATCAGAGCCTCGGCCAAATCGAACAACCGTTCGTAATAGTCGGAGGCATAGTATTCCCGATCCTGCCAATCATACCCAAGCCAGCGGATGGCCTCCTTGATCGAGTCGACGTACTCGATCTCCTCCTTCTCCGGGTTGGTGTCGTCGAAGCGCAGGTTGCAGGCTCCGCCGTAGTCGGCGGCCAGGCCGAAATTGATGACCAGCGATTTGAGGTGGCCGATGTGGAGATAGCCGTTCGGCTCCGGCGGGAAGCGGGTTCGGACCCGTTTGTCGTTCTTCCCGGCGGCCAGGTCGGACTCGATGATGTCGCGGATGAAATTGTACTTGGGCTTGCTTTCTTCGTTCATTGGGCGGCTTCCTTCAGGCGGCGGAGGACGGTCTCGCGGCCCAGCAATTCCATGATTTCGAACAGCCCCGCGCCGCGGGTCTTCCCGCTGACGGCCATGCGGGCAGGGTGGATCAGGGCGGCAGGCTTGAGGCCCTTCTCCATGGCCAGCTCCCGACACAGGGCTTCGATCGCCTCGTGGCGGAAATCGGCCAGCCCGGCCAACCGCTCGGCAAAGAGGGCCAAGGCGGCCTTGCTCTCCGGCGGGTCGAGGTGCTTGCGCCGGCCCTCCTCCTCGACCGCGTAATCCTGGCGGAAGAAGAAGTCGGCCATTTGGCCGAACTCGCGCAGGGTCTTGATCCGGACCCGGTACTGCTCGGCGGCCTGGGCCAGGCGGTCGGCCGGCAGGCCGTCCGGGTCCAAGCCGTCGGACCGCAGCTGGGCGGCCAGGCGGGAGGTATATTCCGCGGCCGGAAGCTTCTGGATGTACTCCCCGTTCATCCATTTCAGCTTCTGGATGTCGAACTTGGCTTGGACTCCGCTCATGGCCTTGATCGAGAAGAGACCGGCCGCCTCGACCAGGCTCAGGATCTCCCGCTCGCCCGGCGGCGTCCAGCCGAGGAGGATGAGATAATTCGCCAACGCGGCCGGCAGGAAGCCCTCGGCTTTGTATTCGGTCACCGAGACGCCCCCGTGCCGCTTGCTCAGCTTGGCCCCGTCGGCCCCCAGGATGAGCGGCATGTGGCCGAACCGCGGCGGCTTCAAGCCGAAGGCTTCGTAGAAGAGCGCCTGCTTGGGGGTGTTCGAGATATGATCGTCGCCGCGCAGGATGTGGGTGATCCCCATCTCGGCGTCGTCGATGACGCAGCAGAAGTTGTAAGCGGGCGAGCCGTCGGACTTGATCAGGACCTGGTCCTTGATCGTCTCGGTCTCGACTGCGATGCGGCCATGGATGAGGTCGTCGAAGGCGATCGTCCGGCCCGGCTCGACCCGGAAGAGAATGGCGTCGCCCTCTCGATAGGCCCGGCCGCCGGCCACGAGTTCCTCCGCCTTGGCCCGGTAGACGTCGAATCGCCGGCTTTGGAAGGCGGGCTCCCCGTCCCAATCCAGCCCGAGCCAATGGAGGTCCTCCAGGATCTCCTCCAAAAAGCGCTGTTCGGACCGGATCTTGTCCGTATCCTCGATACGCAGGAGGAACCGGCCGCCGCAGCTTCGGGCGGCCAGCCAATTGAAGAGGGCCGTGCGGGCCGAGCCAAGATGCAGAAAGCCGGTCGGGCTGGGCGCAAATCGAACAATCACCTTATCATCCACTTGGAAAACCTCGGCTGGGGTCTGGAGCGGGAGGTTGCGGCCTCTCCGACTTCCTAGATATAGCACATCCGCCCGTCCAAATCCAACCGCCGAGCAGCCCCGCAGGTCCCGGCCGGGGCGCGGATCGGAGGCCTCTCATGGTATAATTTTGGGGCATGATCGTCCGATCCGCCCGACCCGAAGACAGGCCCTCGATCCGAGCCCTGGCCGCCCGCCTCGGCCTCGACTACGAAGACATGGAAGGCGACCGCTTCTGGATCGCCGAGGACGGCGGCCGGCTTGCCGGCCTGGTCGGGCTCAAACGCCATGTCGACTGCCTGGAGCTCGTCGGGCTCGGGGTGGATCCCGAGCTGCGTTCCGGCGGCATCGGCGGCCGGCTCGTGGCGGCCTTGGCCGCCGCGGCGGAGAGCGACGTCTATCTGGCCACGATCATCCCCCCCTATTTCGCCCGCCTCGGATTCGGCAAGGCGGAATCCATCCCCGCCGGCATGGCCAAGGCCCCCTCCTGGTGCGAAGGCTGCTCCGGGATCGGGTGCACGATCATGGTTCGGAGGCGCTCATGAGCTT
Source organism: Candidatus Aminicenantes bacterium (assembly GCA_026393855.1). Classification (NCBI taxonomy): domain Bacteria; phylum Candidatus Aminicenantota; species Candidatus Aminicenantota bacterium. The sequence goes on along the minus strand of JAPKZJ010000107.1, from coordinate 17,915 downwards.
GCCGGTCTTTCCCCAGTTCAAGCCGCTCGAGCTCGCGGACCGGGAGGCGCTGCTCCCCTATTTCCAGCGCCACCCTCTAGAGATCTCGGAGTCGACCTTCGCCAACCATTTCATCTGGCGCCGCTTTGATCACCCCCGCTTCACTACGATTCACGGCAACCTCTGCTTCTGCTTCACGCCGCCGGATCAGCCGGCCTATTTCCTGCAGCCGCTCGGCGAGACCGACATCCCCGACACGATCCGGACCTGTCTGACGACGGCGCCGCGCCTGTCCAGGATCCCCGCCTCTTTCGCCGAACGCTGGTGCGGCGGCTTGAGCTGCGCCCCCGACCGGGACGACTTCGACTATGTTTACCGGACGACGGATCTGGCCGAGCTCAAGGGCAAGAAGTTCGACGGCAAGCGGAACCGGATCAAGAAATTCGAAAAATCCCATGCTTGGCGCTATGTCCGGATCGGAGCCGGGGACTTGAGCGCCTGCAGCGACCTCTTCGGCGAATGGCTGGCGGCCAAGGGCCTGGAGGGCGGATCCATCGACGCCCAGCAGGACGCCATCCGCGAAGCGCTCCTCCACTACGAGACGCTGGGCTTGACCGGCGGCGCCATCGAGACGGAAGGGGCCGTGGTGGCCCTGGCCATCGGCGAACGGCTCAACGCCGGCACCGCGGTCATCCACATCGAGATCGTCAGCCCCCGCTACGAGGGCCTGGCCCAGCTGATGAACAGGGAATATGTGCGGCGAGAGTGGGCCGATACGGCTTTCATCAACCGCGAACAGGACCTCGGCATCCCCGGCCTGCGCCGGGCCAAGCTGTCCTATCAGCCCGACCATCTAGTCGAGAAATACCACATCCACGCCTAAACCCCTGCCGCTTGGGTCAGGAAGGTGTCGACCGCAGACGATCGATCATCCGGACATACTGGTCCGCGTCGAACTTGCGGCGCAGGCCCGCGTCGTTCATCGACCGCACGGCTCCGAAGACGGGACGCTTGGGCCAGGGCCGGTCGTGCTTGCCGAAACACCAGGCGACCCCGGCGAAGCTGTTGGGATCCCTCCCATCCAGCTCGTACTTGTCGTTCAAGGCCAGGGCCGTCCGGAAGCCCTCCTCGGGGGTGCGGCTCCATTCCAGGATCTTCTTGCCCCAGTACATCCGCATATAGCCGTGCATCTTGCCCTTGATCCGCATTTCGTCTTGGGCCGCGTTCCAATAGGGATCCCGGGTCCGGGCTTCTTCAAGCTCCTGGGGCGAGTAACGGGCCGCCCGCGGATCGGAGGCATGCTCCGCCAGGGTCGCCCGGGCCCAGGCCGGAACGGCCTCCCATTCGTCATAGCGGGAGTTGAAGTGGACGAAGTTGAGGCTGAGCTCGCGCCGGACAAGGAGCTCCTCGAGAAACGGCTCGACCCCGGGACCGCCGGCTTCGATCGCCTGAAGGGCGATCTGTAGCGGCGAGATCTGGCCAAAATGGAGATACGGACTGAGATGGGATTGGGCATCCAAGGTGGGGAGGTTCCTCAGCTCGCCGAAATAATCCAGCTTATCCTTGAGAAAACGCTTCAGCCTCGCCTTGGCCTCGGACGGACCGGACGGGAAGTAGCGCGACCGCTTGACGCCGTGGTCGATGGGCAGGCCGGCCAGGACGGCGTCGATGTCCACGAGCGGCAGCGAATCGAAAGCTAGGCCGAGCGAGTCGCGGCGGGGTTTTCGTTCCCGCAGCGGCCGCAGGAAATCTTCCCGGCGGGCAAGGACTTTCGGGCGGAAGGTGGCCGCGCTCCATTCCTCTTTCGGCGAAGCCGTCTCCACGGGGATTACGGCGTCGGTCTCGACCTGGACCAGCAGGCAATCCATCGCTTCGGCCGCCCGGGACCGCCAGGTCCGCTGGAGCCGGGTATAGCCCCGGTCGACAACGGTCAGAGCCGCCCGTTCGGCCATCTCCGCCGCCCCCCGCTCGGGCGAGACGGACCGGATCACGAGCTGGATGCCCTTCCTCTCCAGATGGCAGCGAGCCTCGGCCAAGCCTTCGAGCAGAAAAGCGTAATGCCGCTCGTTGGCGCCCGGATACCGCGGAGTGAGGCCGAAGAAGGCCACCAGGGGCAGACGAAGCTCGTCGGCGTGGCGGACGGCGTACTCGAGGGCATGGTTGCACTCGGAGCGCTGAGAGGCTTGCATCCAGTATAGGACATAGTCGCCCTTGCGGATATCCTTGTCGTTCAGGGTCTTCAATCGTTCCGGATGGATCATAGCGTCCCCCGCTCCTAGTCTATCAGAACCGCCAGGATGTCGTCGATCCGCCGACCCTGCAAAGGCAGGTCGTGGCCGATGACCGCCCGGGTGCGGCCGTCGAATACGATCAGACGGGCGGACCGCCGCCGGACCCAGCCCCGGAAGTCCCCTTCCGTGTCCAGGAACGCCGGCAAAGCCCAGTCTTGGCTGCGCCGGAGCCCGTCCCATTTGGCTTCGACGATCCTCCTCCGGGCCTCCGCGACCGAGACCGCCGAAGCGGCGGCATAGACGAGGACGGCCGTCAAGGCGGTTTCCTGGACGGCGGCCGGGACCGCCCTTAAGAAGTCCAGGACCGGCTCGAAACAGCCGCCGCAAAAGACCGCGTCAAAATCGAGGATCAGCCAGCCATGCCCCGTCCCCGTCGCGGCCGGCCCAAAGGTCGCCGGACGGGCTGTGGACAAAACACCGGCCCACAGGCCGAGCTTGAGAAGCGTTCGGCGAAGCACGCCATTCACCTTAGAGATACCTGATCCGGTATTTCTTCAGCGTTACGCCCTCGTCCGCCCGGGCATAGAGGAAGCCGCGGCGGTCGATATAGAGGCAATGGCTGACCTGGGGCAGAACGAAAGTCGTCATGAGGGCCCCTTCAGAGTTGAAGACGAGAACATCGCGGCCCGGGTTTTTGGTCTTCCCTCCGGCGAGCAAGAACAGCCGGCCTTGCGGGTCGAGGGCGGCGTCCATCCAATACATGGCCGAGGCAATTTTGAGGCCTTGGATCGTTTTCGTTTCAGCCGGCGCGCCGCCGCGCGGCGTCCGGCTCCAGAGAAGCCGGCCCCGCTCGTCCCGCTTTTCCACCAAGTCGGCGAAAAGATACGCCGTGTAGGCGCTTCCCCGACCATCGAAGGCCAAGCTGATCGAATCGGCCAGATAGGTTTCGACTTTAGCCATGTAAACCGTTTCGGATACAGTCGCCCCCGTCTCGTCGACGACCAGCCAGAGGCCCGATCCGCCGGGAGGCGTGAACGGCTTATACGCGATCCGGCCGGGGCCGGCCGCCGCCAGAGCCGAGACGAGGCGGCCGGCCGCAATGGTCCGTAAAAAACGAAGATCGCGATCGAAGACCTGGATCCCCAGCCGCCTCTGATCCGCGGCGAAGAGCCTGTCGCCCGACAAGGCCAGCAGGACAGGAAACTGGAATTCGCCAGGGCCCTGGCCTTTTCGTCCGGTCCTCCGGACAAGGCGGCCCCGATCGTCGAACTTCTTCAGCGCGCAGTCGAGCGCGTCCAGAACATAGATCGAGCCGTCCTCATCCGCGGCCACCCCCGTCCATTGCAGGAGGGTCATGTCATCCGGCCCTCCCACGGACAGGACTTCCTCAACGGCGATGGCAAGCGGCAGGCGCGAATTTCCGGCGGCCGGCGGCGGCGAAACGGAAGCGGCGGCCCCCAGAAGGGCCGCCGCGAGTCCGGCTAACCGTCGCATCCTCGCCTTCTGGCTACGGGATCGAGCTTGGCTCATTGTTCCCCTCTTTCACTTCTAAAGACGGACGGGAAACGGCTTTTTCTCACCCGGGCAGGCCGAGGAGAGGCTCGACGTATTTTTTGCAATAGCTATAGCCCGCCAGGCATTCAACGACGTCCCAGGGCAGGTTGTGGCCGGGCCAGGTGAAGCAGACATAGAACGCCTTCTCGCAGACCTGGCTATCCGCCTCCTCCATCGCCGCCGGCGCGGCGGAAACCAGGACGGCCAGGACCACCGTCAAGAGCAGGACCATCGGGCGCAGGTTCGACATGGCCGTTTTCCTCACAGGAAGGGGGCGACGTACTTGCGGCAGAATTCGTTGCCGCTGACGCAGTAGGCAAGCTTCAGCCCGACCGCCCAAATCCCCAGGGGTCCGTTGGGCAGATCCGCGAGGCAGTTCATGAGGGCTTTTTCGCAGATGTTCGCGTCCTCTTCGCTCCCCGCGGCCAGAGGCGCCGCCAGGGCGCACGCCGTCGCCAGGATCAGACCGATCGCCGCCGTCCAGACCATCCGTTTGTTTTGTTTCATCGATATTCTCCTTTCCCTCTTCCTATTGCAAATCGCGTGCCATCCGCGGCCAGAGGAAAAGCAGGATGCCGCCCGGGACGAACGAGGGATTTCGAGGCGGCTGGAGCCGGATAGAATCGGGCCGGCGCCGCCGATCGGCGACGCCGAAACAGGGCTGGCGCGGAATCCGCCTGTTGGCGAAGGATGGATGAGCGCCGACGATCGGAGGCGCCCCGTCCACGGGAGACGACGCCCCCTCAGGATTTGCCCAGCATCGGGATTTTCAGGCCCGCTTTCCTAGCGAAGGAGATGGCCTCGGGATAGCCGGCGTCGGCATGGCGCACGACTCCCATCCCCGGATCGACGGTCAGGACGCGCTCCAGTCTGCGGCCCGTCGCGGGCGTCCCGTCGGCCACGACGACCATACCGGCATGGATCGACAAGCCGATCCCGACGCCGCCGCCGTGGTGAACCGAAACCCAGGAAGCGCCGCTCACGGCGTTGATCAGGGCGTTCAGGATGGGCCAATCGGCGATGGCGTCCGAGCCGTCGCGCATGGCCTCGGTCTCCCGATTGGGCGAGGCCACCGAACCCGTGTCGAGGTGGTCGCGGCCGATGACGATGGGGGCGCTGATCTTGCCCTTCTTGACCATATGGTTGATGACCGCCCCGAAACGAGCCCGCTCGCCGTATCCCAGCCAGCAGATCCGGGCCGGTAGTCCCTGGAAACGGACTTTTTCCCGGGCTTTCCGGATCCAGCGGGCCAGAGGCTCGTCGTCCGGGAATTCCTTCAGCACGGCTTCATCCGTCGCATAGATGTCCTGCGGCCGTCCGGAGAGAGCGGCCCAACGGAAGGGTCCCTTGCCCAAGCAGAACAACGGCCGGATGTATTCCGGGACAAAGCCGGGGATGTCGAACGCGGCCGAAACCCCCGCCTTGAGCGCCTGGCCGCGGATGTTGTTCCCATAGTCGAAGGCGCGGGCGCCGAGCTTCTGGAGATCCAGCATGGCCCGGACATGCACGGCCATCGAATCGTAGGCCCGCTTGATATAATCGGAGGGAGCTTTGGCCCGCATGGCCAAGGCCTGCTCGTAGGCCATCCCGGCCGGGACATAGCCGTTGAGCTCGTCGTGGGCCGAGGTCTGATCGGTGAGAATGTCGGGCACGATGCCCCGCCGGACGAGCTCGGGGAGAATCTCGGCCGCGTTGCCGAGGAGGGCGATGGACAACGGCCGTCCCTCGGCCTGGGCCCGGCCGGCCCGGGCCAGGGCATCGTCCAGACTGTCGGACATGGTATCGACGTATTTCGTCTCAAGGCGGCGGCGGATGCGATCCTTGTCGACCTCCACGACGATGGCAACGCCGTCGTTCATGGTCACGGCCAGCGGCTGGGCGCCGCCCATGCCGCCCAGTCCGGCCGTGACGACCAGCCGACCCTTGAGGCTGCCGCCGAAGTGGCTCTTAGCCACGGCGGACAGGGTCTCATAGGTGCCTTGCAGGATGCCCTGGCTGCCGATGTAGATCCAGCTGCCCGCCGTCATCTGGCCGTACATCGTCAGCCCAAGTCCCTCCAGCCTCCGGAATTCGTCCCAGGTGGCCCAGTGCGGGACCAGCAGGGAATTGGCGATCAGGACGCGGGGCGCTTCGGCATGGGTCTTGAAGACGGCCACGGGCTTGCCCGATTGGACGAGAAGGGTCTCGTCGCCGGCCAAGGCTTTCAGGCTGCGGACGATGGCGTGGAAGCAATCCCAGTTGCGGGCCGCCTTGCCGGTCCCGCCGTAAACGATCAGGTCGCGGGGCTTCTCGGCCACGTCCGGGTCGAGGTTGTTCATGAGCATCCGCAAGGCGCCTTCCTGGGCCCAGCCCTTGGTGTTCAGGCGCGCGCCCCGGGGCGCCCGGACGGTCTTCGGCCCGCTCTTCGTCTCATTCATAGCGGCATCTCCTGGTGCGATAAACCCGCTCGATACACCGGGCGGCAGCCCGGTTTATTAACAGGGTTAATACTGAGCGGCGCTTATAATCCCGATTTATAAATCGGGGTTCGGCGCCGCGAACGTATCGAGCCCAGACCGGAATATAACATAAGCCCGGCCGCGAAATCACCCCCAAATTCACCCCTGGAATCACCCCCCAACCGCCTTGACAGCGCCGGCGGCTTCTTCTACAGTGGAACGACGGGCAAGGCATTCCCTTTTCCGGATCGGCCGAAGGAACAAAGAGCCGTGGCGAAAATTCTGATCTGTGCGCGCACGCCCGAGGAGCGCGAATTCCTCTATGATATTTGCCGAACGGAGGGTGTCGTTTACACCGCGCCCGGTCTCGAAAAAGCGCTCTCCCTGCTCGACGCCGTCCCCTTCTCGATCGCCCTGGTCGAGGTCGAGAACGCCCTGCAGCCGCCCCTGCGGGATCGGCTGCTGGCCCTGCCGGTCCTATTTCTGACGGGCCGGGATGAGGTCCGCCTGCGGACTGTCGCCCGGACCTGGCCGGCCGGCCGCTTCGTCGACATCGTCCCCATCTCCAAACATCCCCTGGACCGGGCTCGCCTGGAACAGAAGATGAGGGCGGCCGGAGAATACCTCCGGCTGCGGACGGACGCGGACAACATGGCCGTGGCCAAAGCCGACGCCGAGGGCCGGCTGAAGAAGGTCTACGGCGAGATCAAGGGACTCAACAGCGCCCTCTCAGAGGGCCTGCTGAAGGAGATGTCGAAACGGGTCACCTTGCAGGAGCGCTATCTCCGTTCGGAACAACTGAAGCAAAGGTTCGAAGGGCTGCTGCGCAAGCTCTACTCCGCGGACGACGTTAATGTTCTCATGGACATGGTGCCCGACATCAAGGCCCTGGTCGGTGCGTCCAGCCTTTCTCTCTACATCCTTGAGGAGAACGACTCCCTGGGGCGCTACCTGAAGCCTCTCATCTGGGACGACGCTTTCCTGGCTCACGCCGATTTTTCGCGCCACCTGGCCATGCTGCCGAGCCAGGACTTCGCCGCCCACGTCGCCCGGACCGGCGAAGTCCTCAATCTCGTCGATCCGGGGCGGGACGCCCGCGCCTCGATCCGGTATCAAGAGCTTCTCAAGGCTCCCCTGCGGAGCTTTCTGGCCGCCCCGCTCCAGCACGACCGCGAGATCATCGGCGTGCTCGAAGTCTACGGCAAATCGCCCGAGGCCAAGCCCGGGGCCGGGTTCACGGCCGAGGACCGCCAGGTCCTGCGCGGCCTGTCCGAGCATATCGCGCTGGCCATGACCAAGCTGAATCTGATTCAATACGACGCGCTGACGGGCTTGCTGCGGCCCGATCCCTTCTTCGAGAAGGTCGTCCAGAAGGTCGAAATCCTCAGCAAGCGCCGCCAGGAGACGGGCTCCTTCGCCCTGGTCATGGGCGACGTCGACTGGTTCAAGGCCTACAACGACCGCAACGGCCACGAAGCGGGCAACCGCCTGCTGCGCGACCTGGGCGCCATCCTGCGCGCCTCCATCCGCGATCAGGACCTCCTTTGCCGCTACGGCGGCGAGGAGTTCCTGTTCTTCCTGACCGGGGTCAAGAATATCGAGGAAGCCACCCTGCTCACCGAGCGGATCCGCAAATCAATCGAGGAGCACATCTTCGAGTTCGAGGAGTTCCAGCCCCGCCACAACCTGACCATGAGCTTTGGCGTGACCCTGGTGCCGATAAACCGGACCGGCGGCTCTTCCATATTGACCCGGGCTTCGCTGAAGATGTTCGCCCAGGAGGCCGATTTGGCCTTGGCCGAGGCCAAAGGCAAGAAGCTGGCAGCCCTGGGCGGAGACTCCCGAATGATCCACAAAAACCGGGTCTGCGCCTATGTCCGGGAGAAAGCCGCGGTCATGAGCAAGACGACCATCTTGCGGGCGGCCGGGGAACGAGTCTATATGGAAAAGCGCACCCACCAGCGCTATACCGCCTCGACTCTGTGTATCTTCCGCGAGAACGGAAGCCATCGCGTCGCAACCACCGTCGACTTGAGCCTGGGCGGCGCTCTGATCTCGGTTGAATCGGCCTTTCCGCTAGCCCGCGTCCTGGACCTGTTCATGGTCCTCGGCAACCGGGCCTGCCCCTTCCGCGGCGAAGTAATCTATTGCCGGAAGGCCTCCCCCAACTCGGCCTTCTTCTATACGGGTTTGAGGTTCCGCGACCTGACGACGGGCGATCACCGCCTACTAGAGGCGTATTTCCTATCTCTAGGAAAGAAGGACGCCCCGAGCTCCTGAGCCTTCCGGCTCAGCCTTCCAGTTCCTGGACGATCGAGCTCAGGTACTTCGCCGGCGGCGTGATCCGCCGATGGAAGGCGTCCTTCAACCGGCCGGCGGCCGCCTCGAAGGTGGCGAAGTCCTCCTGGTTGCTCCAATTATCCATGTTCAGGCGCTCCAGCAGGTCCTTCATGACGCCCGGGTTGAGGATGTCCTCGGTATAGCGGGGCAGCCGGCAGGACTCGCGCTCGCACATCCGGACGGACCGCAGGATGATCTTGCGCAGAATTTCCTGATTGTTGATCAGCTCCTGCTTGATGAAGAACTGGTCCTTGGGCGTACCCGCCTGGCCGAGCCGGGCGAAGAGCTTGCGGGCCTCAGCCGTCACCGTGGTGACGGCCCGCAGGAGCGATTCCCCGTCCAGGATGAGATGGTCGCGGTTCTGGAAGAAGCTGATCTCGCCGCTGTAGTCGGTCGGCTCGGAGCGGCGGTAGCGCTCCAGCAGGGCGAAAACCGATTGGAAGTCCTTGTCCTCGGTGCCCGACGACCGAAAGTCGTCGGCCGGGGCGGAGCCGGGCTGCGCGCCCGGGCCGTCCGGGGCCAGGCCGTGCTCGCGCTGGACAAAATCCTGAATGAATTGGTTGATCTCGGGCATCTTGAAATCGGCAGCCGGCACGGCCTCGGCTCGCGCCGGCACTGGCCATTCGATCTCCGGGTTGGGAGGGAGGCCGGGATCGGCCGGGAGGGGGACCGCGTTGGCCTGCAGCGGCGCCCGGGGCGCTTCGCCGGCGCCGGATCCGTCCCGGTCCAGCATCTCTTTGATCCGTTTCAGCTTGCTCAGTTCCTTTTCCAGATCGAAGACGAACTCTCCTTCCTCGGCGCAGGCGGCCGCGGGCACGGCCGCGGGCACGGGCGCTGGCACGGGCGCAGGCACAGGCGCGGGTACGGGCTCGTAGATATTTTCGACCCGCGGGGCCGGCGATGGCACCGGGCGCCCTGCCGGTACAGCCGCGGGCAAGGGCGCCGGTATCTCGCGCGGGCCGGCTTCGCGGGACGCCTTGGAATCGATGGCGAAGCGCTCCTTCAGCTTGGATCGCATCTCGTTGATCCGCTCCTCGGCCGAAAGCCGGAGGTCGGCCAGACGGCCGCTGAGCTCGGTCACCGACCGCAGCTCCTCGATCGTCAGGCCCGTCAGCCGCTCGATCTCCTTCTGGTATCCAGCGGAACGGTCGAGGTGCTCCCGGAGCTCGCGCTCCAGCCCTTCGCGGGCCGACTCGTACTCGGCCACCGCTCCATGGTATTCGCGGAGGTTGCCTTTTTCCTTCTCGAATTCCTTTTCGATCATCGACAGCTTCCTCTCGGTCTCTTCGCGCTCCAGGCGCAGACGCTGTTCGAGCTCACGCTCGATCTCCTCCCGCCGGCGGCGCAAGCTATCCTCCAGACTGGTCTCGATCTCGCGGATGATGGCGGTGGATTCTACAAGCGCGTCACCTTTGGGCGTCATGACCGTTCTCCTTCAGCCCGTCGCAATCGGGCTTCTTCGTCCGCGGCTAGTGTATCCGATCGGGCTTGCGGGGGGCAATCACCCCCCAGGAGGGAAGGTCCGGGGATATTTGCCTCCCCTCCCTCACCCCCGGAGAGGGGCCGCCTCGCCCCAGGGGGCTCCCCCCCTGGCCGGCTTGCGCCACCGCCGATTCCTGGGGTATAAAAGAAGGCGAACCAATGAATACTCCCGGCCTCGTCCTTTGCCGTCTCGACCCCGCGCGCCGGGAACGGCTCCTGCGCGGGCTGAAGACGCTCCGGCTGGCCGTCCGCCCGGTCGAGGCGACGGCTGAAAGCCTGGCCGCCCGAGCCGCCGAGCCGGACAACATCCTGGTACTGGCGGAGGCCGCCGACCCGGCCGCCCCGTTGCTGCGGACGCTTCTGGCCCTCAAGCACGAGCGGCCCGCTCTGTCCGTCCTGATCGTCCTGCCGGCGGCCCCGAACGGCCTGGAAAGCCGGCTGCTGCGCGACGGCCGGATCGATGGGGTCCTGGGACCGGCCGATGACGCCGCGCTCCTTTCCTTGGTCCGCAGCGAATGGCGCCGGGTGGCGAGCGAAGCCTTGGCCGAGACCCGATTCAAGGCTTTGCGCAAAGCCCAATCGGACCAGGCCCGCAACGCCCGCCACGCCTCTGAGCTCGAGCAGATATACGACTCGACCTTGGAAAACCTTATGACCGCCTTGGACCTGAGGGACGTCGAGACGTTCGGCCATTCCCAGACGGTAGCCAAGTACACCCAGGTCCTGGCCACCCTGATCGGCCTGACCGACCCGGACAAGCTCGATTGCCTGCGCCGCGGCGCCCTGCTCCATGACATCGGCAAGATCGCCATCCCCGACGCCATCCTGAAGAAGCCCGGGGCCCTGACCGAAGCGGAATGGGAGAAGGTCCGCCTTCACCCGGCCCTCGGCTATGGGCTGATCAAAGAGATCAAGTTGGTTCGTGTCATCGGCGAAATCATCCTTCATCACCACGAGCACTTTGACGGCTCGGGCTATCCCCTCGGCCTGAAGGGGGACCGGATCCCCCTGGAAGCCCGGCTTTTCGCGCTGGCGGACGCGCTGGACGCGATCACGGCCCATCGGCCCTATCGAAGGGCCCGCGATTTCCGGGCCGCCCAGAAGGAGATCGTCCGCCACGCCGGGACACAGTTCGATCCCCGCCTGGTGGACGCCTTCCTTCGGCTCAAGCCCGAGAAATGGGAGAAGATCCGGTTCGAAACGACTTCGTTCGTACCGAGCATCGAAGAATTTTCGGCCCTGGCCCGCAAGCTCAAGGCTTGACAGCGGGACGGCCGCCGAAACGGGCCGCGATCACCCGGACGATGCCCCTCAAATCGGGCTTAACCCGGACCTCGTCCCAGCCCGCCCCGAACATCCTCCGCACCGCCCGCGCCTGCCCGCGCCCGATCTCGACGGCCAGCCAGCCGCCGGGACGCAAACAGACGGTCGCCTCGGCGATCAGCCGACGGAGAATCTCCAGCCCCGTCGGTCCGGGGACCAAAGCCGACTTGGGCTCGTAATCGCGAACCTCCGGCTGGAGCCGAGCCCAATCGGCCTCCCGAACATAGGGCGGATTGGAGACCAGAAGGTCCACCTGCCCAGTCCAAGCCCGTCGGCGCAAAGGGGCGCAGAGATCTCCGGCCAGGAATTCAATGTTCCGGAGGCCGTGGCGGGCGGCGTTCCCGCGGGCCGTCCGCAGGGCCGCCGGGCTGATATCCGTGGCCAGGACGCGCGCGTCCCGCAGCTCGGTGGCCAGGGCCAGGGCGACGGCGCCGCTGCCCGTGCCGACGTCCGCGACCAGGAGCGGGCCTTCCCCCGCCAGCTCCAGCGCCGTCTCGACCAGCGTCTCCGTCTCCGGACGCGGGATCAAAACGGCCGGGCCGACGGATATAGGAATGGACCAGAATTCCCGTTCCCCGATGAGATAGGCAAACGGCTCGCGCGCGGTCCGGCGGTCGATAAGGCGCAGATAGCGGCCGGCGGCCGCCGCCGCGACGAGGCGCTCGGGATAGGCCAGGATTTCGAGCTCGGTCACACCCAGGGCCCGACGGAGCAAAACGCGGGATTCCAGCGCGGCGGCGGCGGCCTTCAGCCCGGCCAGACGGCGGCGCCCTTCGGCCGCCAGCGGGCCGATGGTCCAGGCGGGAGAGCGGCGGGGACCCGGCATGGGTGGTGTCAGGCGACGCCGTTGCGGCGCTCGAGGGCGCGGGCCCGGGCTTGGTCGCCGAGCCTTTCCAGGAGCAGACCGATATCCCCGTCCAGCAAGCCGCTCATATTGTGGAAGCTTTCGTTCAGGCGATGGTCGGTGATCCGCGACTGGGGGAAGTTGTAGGTTCGGATCTTCTCGCTGCGCTCCCCGGTCCCGACCTGGGAGCGGCGGTCCTGGGCGATCCGCTCCTGCTGTTCGCGGTTGGCGATGTCCATGAGCCGCGAGCGCAGGACCCGCAGGGCTTTCTCCTTGTTGCGGTGCTGGGACTTTTCGTCCTGGCAGGAGACGACCAAGCCGGAGGGCTTGTGGGTGATGCGGATGGCGGTATAGTTGCGGTTGACGTTCTGACCGCCGGGGCCCGACGAGCCGAAGGCCTCGATCTTGAGGTCCTTGGCGTCGAGCTTGACGTCGATCTCGTCGGCCTCGGGCAGGACCGCCACTGTCACGGTCGAGGTGTGGATGCGCCCGCTGGCCTCGGTCTTGGGAACCCGCTGGACGCGGTGGACGCCGCTCTCGAACTTCAGAAGGGAATAGACGCGCTTGCCCTGGATGCCGGCGACGACTTCCTTAAATCCGCCGATCGGCGATTGGCTGGAGTCCAGGACTTCGATCTTCCAGCCCTTGGCTTCGGCAAACCGCGTATACATGCGGAACAGGTCCTGGGCAAACAGCGAAGCCTCATCGCCCCCCGCCCCGGCCCGGATCTCGAGCAGGACGTTCTTCTCGTCCAGAGGGTCCCTGGGGAGCAGCAACTCCTTGAGAATCCGCTCGAGCCCTTCGCCCTCGGCCTCCAACCGGCGCACCTCGGCCTCGGCCATGGCCTTGAACTCGGGCTCGGCGCTCTCATCGGCCAGGATCTCGCGTGCATCCCGCAGCCCGGACTCCACCTTGCGGTAGTCCTCCAGGCGGCGGACGAGGGGTTCGAGATCGGACCGTTCCTTGGACGCTTCGCGAAAGCGCTTGGGGTCGGCCAGGAAGGCCGGATCGCCGAGGCGGACCGTGAGCTGGCGGTACTTCTCCGCCAACGCCTCCCATTCAGGCCGCATGCCGGACTATTTTTTCTTGGCTTTGGCGGCCGGCTTGACCGCCGTCTTGAGGCCGTCGTATTTCTTGCGGAATTTCTCGACCCGGCCGGCGCTGTCGATAAACTTCTGGCGGCCGGTGAAGAAGGGATGGCACTGGGAGCAGATCTCGACCCGGATCTCCTTTTTCGTCGATCGCGTCGGGAAGGTATTGCCGCAAGCGCAGATAACCATGCATTCTTCGTAATTCGGATGGATGTCTTTCTTCATCGATCGCATCTCCTTGGAAACCGGGCTATTATAGCGGTTCGGGGCGGCCCGGTCAAATGAAGATCTAATCGGATTGCGAACGGGCCTCGTACGTCTCCCAGTCGACGCGGAAGGACGCCCGCCGGGCCGCTTCGCGGACCCGGTCCCGATAGACGCGAGATTCGAAGTAGCTCTTGGGCTCGCGGCGAAATGGCATCAGCTGCTCCTCGGACCGCCATTCGTAAACCGATCCGTCCTCGGCCCGCAAGCATCCCAGATGAACGATCCAGGCCATCTGCTTGATCGACATATGGGCGAAGCTCCGGCGGATGGCCGTGACCTCGCCCTCCTTGTCGGGGTTGAGGAACCGGAAGTAGCGCGAGAACAGAACTGCGTTGTGATAGAAGGCCGGAAACGCCAGCAGGCCCTCGGCTCGGGCTCGCTTACCCAGGAAGACGAAGATATCCATGATCCGGCGGCTCATACCCAGCCCCGGATGCTGCTGGCCCGGCAGGGAGCCGCGGCTCCCGCCGAACTCGGCCAGCGGGTTTTGCAGGGTCAGCCACTCGAAGGCCAGGGTCCGGATCGTCCCCGGCGGGAATCCCGGCAGATCACGGCCGGCCGGATCGAAGTTCGTCTCGCGCAGCTTGAGGTCGATGATGACGGACGCCGGATCCTGCCGCTCGTGGAAGATGCGGAATCTCTGCAAGGGGTAGCTTGAAGAGTCCAGGTCGAAGACGAGCGGCCAAAGGCCTCTCTTGCGGGCCTCCTTGAAGAAGCCCTTCTTGTCCAGGACGGCCAGGATCTCGGCTAGGGTGAAGCGGCCGAGAAACAGGGAGGTGCCGCGCCGCTCGGCCAGGTCGCCGAATATCTCCCAATCCTCGACGAGCGGAGTCCTCCCCCAGGGGGAAACGATGTGGGGATCGTCTTTGCTCATCGCGGCCGGCCGTCTGCAGGTGTTCCCATCCTTGGCTGCCGCCATTTTAAACGAAGGCGCGCCCCGGCGCAAGAAGGGCCGGAGGGACTGCGGGGTTACTCGCCGTAGAACGAGAGGGCGTCGTCGCCCAAGGTCGTCCGGCGCTTTAGCTCGAAGAAGCGGCCTTCGAAGCGGGTCTTGAAATGATGGCGCAGGACGATCAGCCCGCCGGGGGCCAGGACGCTGCGCTTGCGGATGACCTTGAGCGGGTTGCGCTCATCCAGCAGCCGGTAAGGCGGGTCCAGGAAGATGATGTCGAAGCGAAAGTTCTCGCGGGCCAGCTGGATGACCCCCCGGTTGAACTCCAGGGCCACGATCCGGGTCTGTTCGGGAGCACCGAGCTTGGCCACGTTGTGCCGGAGAACCGACAGGGCGACCGGAAATTCTTCGACGAAGACGACCTGTTCGGCGCCCCGGCTGAGGGCCTCGATGCCGATCGATCCCGTCCCGGCGAAGCCGTCCAGGACGGTCGTCCCGGCGATCTCGTCGCGCAGGATATTGAACAGAGCCGTCTTCAGCTTGTCGGGCATGGGACGGGTGGAAGAGCTGTTGACCTTTTTCAGGCGCTTGCCCCGGTAGATGCCGCTGATGACTCGGATCATGGCGTCAATACCACAGCGTGAACCGGCCCGGCCCGGTCTTTACGTCACGTATCCCCAAGGGCAGATTGTGCCAGTCGTCGATCCCCTTGGCATCGGTCTTGCCGAGCCCGGAGGCGATAAAGATGATCATGTCCAGCATCAGCAGGGGCATGGGCTCCTTCTCCAGAAACAGCTTTTTGAACCCAAAACGGACCGAGCCGTCCCGGACTTCGATGGAGCCGGCGAAATAGAGGTTCATCCTCTTCTTGATCCAGGGGGGGATCCGGTGGCCGCTGAAATCAAGCTCCAGCCAGCCCTCGATCCGGTTGTCGGAATAGAGCTTAAGGCGCAGATCGCGCAGGACATCCTCCCGGGATTCTTCCAGCCGGCGGGCAATATAAGCGTTGAGCTCGGACTCGCTGAACTCCATCGGCCGCAGGCTGGGCGAAGGCTCGGCTTTCTCGAGCCGTGCCAGGGCCGCCGATAGCCGGTGCGCCTCGGCCTTGTTCACGGCCGGCGGATCCTGGCCGAAGCCGGAGGCCGCCAGGCAAGCGGCCGAAAAAAGGAGGACGATCGATCGTTTCATCATCGGACTCTCATGCTAGCAGGTTCGCCCGCTCCCGACAAGGCCGACGAGCCGCTCAGCGCCCGGAGAGTCGGCGCTCGACGAGAAAAATCCAGGGCCGCACGAGGCGGCGGACGAAATAGCCGAGCCGGCGAAATCCCCCCGCAGACGGTATCTGGCGGCGGACCCATCCCGCCGGCGGAAAAAAGATGCGGACCACACCCCGAGCCATCCCCAGAGGGCTCCCCCGCCTGGCCAGGGCGAATATCGACGGCATATAGTATGGCGCCTCAGGCAACGGCCGTCGCGAAGCCGCGGCCTCTTCCGGCCAGAAAAAACGCGCCCCTCGCCGGGCCCATCGCCCGGCCGGGAATAGGCGCTCCCTTCCCTCGGGGATGCACCCGGGCCAACAGAGGGATGCGATCCGGAGCCCGTGGGCGAGGACAGGCTCAATCCCCTCGCGGCGGGCTAGCCGCGAGGTCGCCGCCCAATCCAGATCCGTACGGCCGGCCATCTCCGCCAGATCGACCAGCCAGGAGAGCCTGCGGTAGGAGTGCTGTTGGGCGTGGACGGCGGCGATGCAGAATTCGTACGGCCAGGGCGGGGCGAAGGCCATGCCGCCGGCAAAGGGGACTTCCCGCAGCGCATCCCAGAATGCATCCCCCGTGGCCGAAGGGATTTGCAGCCCGAAGGGATTCGGATGGAGCTCGACCGCCAAGCCGTCCTTGCGAAAGACCGGGGAGAACGCCCAAGCCGAAGCTTTCCCGCCGGAAACCACGGTTATCGTCCCGATCTCGGGACGGAAACCGGCCCTTTGCAGAAGGCTAAGGAAAGCGCGCCATTCGGCCGGGCGGACGAACAGATCGACGTCGAGGTAAGGCCTGAGCCCCGGCTCGGGATACAGACGCTCCGCCCAATGGAACCCCTTGCTGATCCCGATCCGCAGACCAGCCGCATGGGCCGCACGCAACACCGGCCCGACGATCTCGACCGCCCGGAGATGCCGGGCCGCCGCGGCCAATCGGATTCGCCGCAGCTCCGTCCGCACGGGGGCAGGGACGCAGTCGGGGCGGGTGCGAAGATGGCGCTCGAGGAGAGGGGCTGTTCCCTCGCGCCTGGATACGTCCAGCCAGCGGCGCCAAGGAATGTCCGCGCTTTCTAAAAGACCGGTCAGGGCGCGCGCGGAATCGGGGTCGAGATCAATCCGCGAGCCGAGGACGAGAAGACGCGCGGCCGGGGTTACTTCTTGAACGGCGAGACTTCCTTCTTGTCGACCACGGTGATGAGGCCGGCCATGCCTCCGACCACGGTGGCGATGCCGCAGGGCGTCAGGAAGAACGGCGGAACGCCTTTCTTACAGCACAAATAGACCGCGTCGCCGATCTGCACGTCCCGGATGATTTTCATGAAGGGGCTCTGTCCCGCCAAGGCCCGCTTGATCTTGTAGCCGTCCAAGCCCAACGCGTCGACGTCCTGGTAGAAGTTCGTCGTGATGCCGCGGACCCGAATCCGATCGTCGACCTGGAGGGCCCCCTTCTCGACGAAGACGACCGCTTCCTTGGTCCCGGGGATGAACTGCACGACCCGGCCGACCCGGGCTTCGTTGTCCTTGACGCTTTGCTCGCGGGCGATCTCCTGCATGGCCTGGCGGATCTCGCCCTCGTAGATATTGAGCGAGATGGAGATCTTGGTCGTTTCATTTTCGATGATGCCGACCAATTCGTTGGTATTGAAGTCCCCCGCCGTGGTGGTGATGCCGAAATTGTAGATGCCCTTGGCCAGCCCGTCCAAGCGGAAAAACCCGGACTTATCCGAAGCCGGGGCTTCGTAGACGGCGCCGCTGGAGATGTTGCGGAGCTTGATGACGGCTCCGACAACCGGGGTCGTTCCGTCCTTTTCGAAAAAGCTGCCGACCAGATTGCCTCGGGCGGGAGCCTGAGCAATCAAGGGAACCGCGAACGAAAAAAGACAGGCTAGCAACCCGCTATAAACTAGAAACCGCCTCATGAGAACACCTCGACCCATTGGATTCCTCCTACCCTAGCGTTTTCAATAATATAACACGACATGGCCATTGTCAAGAGGACTTCCCCGTCCGCCCGAGAGGCGATGCTTTTCGGGCCGGGGTCGGCTTTTTATCCGGCGGAGCCGAGGCCGTCCCGTCAAGGATCTCGACCTCGATCCCGGACAGAAGCAAGGGCCCGTTCCAGGGCGTGATCTCGAGCTCGTTGGCCCCCGCTTCCGGCGTTAAGAGCAGGCTGACGGGAGCAGCCGACAAAAAATCCTCCCACATGACACGGCCGTTCA
>JAPKZJ010000106.1 GCA_026393855.1 Candidatus Aminicenantes bacterium | reverse complement strand
GGAAGGCCTGGCGGCGGGGACGGTCGGAGGCGGCCGGGTCGAAGCCGATGTCTTCGAAGCCGCCGTGGCCGCCCTTCGCTCCCGGCGTTCGCAGATTCTCTCCTTCGATCTGGGAGCGGATTATTCCGAAGACGCCGACGCCCTCTGCGGCGGACGCATGCGCATTCTTCTGGACGCTCGGCCGGAGCAAAGCCGGGAAGCTCTGGCCGCACTCCTGCGGGCCGGGTCGCGCCGCGGCTCGGGAGTCCTGACGGCCGCGATCAAGCCCTCCGTCGGCGGCGTCGCCGTCAGACGGAGCTGGCTGTCTTCATCGCAGATCAAATCCAGGCGCGGTCGATCCTCGCCGGCGTCCCTTGCCGTCGAAACCGCTTGGGCGGAAAAAAGGCCGCAGCTCGTTCCCGCCGGGAAGGGGCTTCTCTATTGCGAGCCTCGTTTCCCCAAGCCCCGGTTGGTCATCGCTGGGGCCGGCCACGTCGGTCGGGCCGCGGCCCGACTGGGTGACTTTTTGGGATTCGAAACGATCATCATCGATGACCGTCCCGGGCTCCTCCGTCCCGACCTCATCCCGGGCGCATCCCGCCTCATCCTCGGCGACATCGCCCGCGAAACAGCCCGCTTCCGGAGCGACCGGAACGCCTTTATCGTCATTGTCACCCGAGGCCATCGCCATGACGCCGAGACCCTGCGGGCCTGCTTGCGCGGCCGGGCCCGCTATATCGGGATGATCGGCAGCAGCCGCAAGACGGCCCTCCTGCGGGAATCCTTTCTGGCCAAAGGCTGGGCGACGGCGGAGGAATGGGCCCGGGTCCGGACCCCGATTGGCCTGCCGATCGGGTCGCGGACGGTCGAAGAGATCGCGGTCAGCATCGCGGCCGAGCTCGTGGCGGCCCGGAGCGGACGATTATGACATTCTCTGCCGTCGTCTTGGCGGCGGGTGAATCGAGGCGGATGGGCCGCCCCAAACTGCTTCTCCCGTACGGGGGGAGCACCATCCTGGAGACGGTCCTGGCCTCCGTCCAGGGCGCCCCGATCGAGCGGACAATCGTGGTCTTGGGCTTCGGCCGGGAACGGATCGAGCCGCTGGTTCGCCGATTTCCGGTCGAGATCGGGTCTTGGGCTTCGGCCGGGAACGGATCGAGCCGCTGGTTCGCCGATTTCCGGTCGAGATCGTCGTCAATCCCGATCCCGGACGGGGCATGTTGTCCTCGGTCCAGGCGGGCTTGGCGGCGCTTCCTTCGGCCCCCGGCGCCGCGTTTATCGTGCCGGGGGACCACCCCGATCTGACGCCCGCGGTCTTCGCCGCCCTCCTCCAGGCCCGCCAAGCCTCGGGCAAAGGGCTCCTCTGCCCGGTTTTCGGGGGCAAGGGCGGCCACCCGCTGCTCCTGGATCTCTCCTACCGGGAGGAAGTCTCCAGGCTCGATCCGGCCGCCGGTCTGCGCCGGAGATGTTCTGCGCATCCCGGTCGACGAAGCGGGCATCCTGGTCGATATCGACACTCCGGACGATTTCCGCCGAGCCGCCGGGCGCGACCCCGATTCAGATTGAGGGGCGGGTAGGCCGTCTGTGGTCGTGTTTGAACGAAAGGGCTTTCTCCCATTTCCGGAGGGTGGTTAGGCGGCATGGTATCCGGCCGACGGCGAAACCGCGCGGGTTTAGTCTTTTTTGCGAACCTCTTCGAGGGAACCCAACCCTCGCGGGAACGATCGAAGCGACGTCCCGACGAGGACTGCGAAACGCTGCGGGCGCCGAGGGATGTTTTAAATTCCGAAGGCGCCGAACACTTCTGTTTTAATTGATATCACCACCCCAGCCCCTCCTTCGAAGGAGGGCGCTGGTAAACGCCTTCGGCTGCATGGGCCGAGGCGAGTAGCGCAAAAAAGGCGTGAAAAACCCGCGCCGCCGGGCCGGATTCCATGACGCAGGCCCCGGAAATGGGACAAAAACATATAAAACACCTGATATCAACTGCTTAGGCTCGATAAAAAATCGGGAAGAATAATTTTACCTTCTTCGTCTAATGAGTGTGGTGAGAGGTTTCGCCTCCACCCGCATTTCCGCTACGGAGGAGAAATTCATGAAGAAAGCGATGATCGCACTGCTGGCCGTGGCCCTGAC
>JAPKZJ010000105.1 GCA_026393855.1 Candidatus Aminicenantes bacterium | reverse complement strand
AAGCGCTTCGAACGCCTTCTCAACCACGATCTGCGCGGCCGCCAAGCCCTGATCATGTACGCCAGCCACCCGCAGTTCGAGCAGACGACCGCCCTGAACGAAATCATGGGCGAGGGCACCGGCGGCGTCACGGAATCCCTGAAGCGGCGGATCATCCTGCCCTTCGGCGGGACGCTGGCCGACACCGACCACGTCATCGGCCACGAGCTGGTCCACGCCTTCCAGTACGATATCGCCTCCGGCCCCGGCCCCAAGTACGCCATGCAGATGGGAGGCGGGCTGGAGCAGGCGCCGATGTGGATGATCGAGGGTGCGGCCGAGTACCTGTCCATCGGGCCGGTCGACACCCATACCGCCATGTGGATGCGGGACTTGATGAACAAGAAGAAGTTCCCGACCATCAAGGACCTGATCAATCCTTATAAGTACTTCCCCTACCGTTACGGCCAGGCCGTCTGGGCCTACATCGGCGGCAAGTACGGCGACCTGACCGTGGCCAAGCTGATGAAGGACGTCATTCGCGGCCTGAACTATGAGAAGGCCATCGAGAAGGACCTGGGCATCACTATCAAGAAGCTGGGCGAGGACTGGCAGGCCGCGCTGAAGAAAGATTATGAGCCCGTGGCCAAGGCTACCCGCAAGCCGGCCGATCTGGGCAAGCTTCTGCTGCAGGGCAGCGAAGACGACCCCTACAACATCGCCCCGGCTCTCAGCCCCGACGGCAAGCGGTTCCTGTTCATTTCCTCCCGCGACCTCTTCTCCATCGACATGTTCATGGGCGATGCCAAGACCGGCAAGGTGACCCGCAAGATCACCTCGAACGCGGTGGACCCGCATTTCCAGAGCATCCAGTTTATCGCCTCGGCAGGCTCCTGGAACGCCCAGGGCGACCGCTTTGTCTTCGGCGCCGTCAGCGCCGGCAAGCCCGTCCTGGCCTTCCTCGACGCCGACGGCCACCGGGTCGGCGAGGAGATCCGCTTCCCCGAGCTGGGCGAGATCCTCAACCCGACCTGGGCGCCCGACGGGCGGCGGATCGCCTTCTCGGCTCTGACCGGCGGCGCCTCCGACCTCCACCTCTACGACCTGGAGAGCAAGACGCTCAAGTCGCTGACTTCGGATGCCTATGGGGACCTCCACCCGGCCTGGTCTCCCGACGGCCGCTGGGTCGCCTTTGTCACGGAGCGCTTCAACTCCGACCTCAAGATCCTCAACGTCGGCGAGACGCGGCTGGCGCTGCTCGATCCCGAGACGGGCGAGATCAAGCCGCTGGGCGGCTTCCTGCGCGGCAAGGTCATCAATCCGCAGTGGTCGGCCGACTCCAAGAGTGTTTTCTTCGTCGCTGATCGCGGCGGCATCTCCAACGTCTACCGGGTCGACGTGGCGACCGGGGCCCAGTTCCAAGTCACCGACCTCTATACCGGAGTCAGCGGGATCACCAGCCTGAGCCCCTCGCTGTCGATCGCCTCCAAGAGCGGCGACGCGCTGTACAGCGTCTACCAGGACGGCAATTTCAGCATCTTCTCGATCGACCCGGCCAACCTGGCCGGTCAGCCGGTGCAGGACGTCGAGGTCGTCGCGACCCCGGCCGTTCTTCCGCCCATGGATCGCTCCGGCTCGGAAATCCTCGGCCTGCTCCGCAACCCGCTGTTCGGCCTGCCCGATGCGGGCAAGTTCACCAGCGAGGCCTACAAGCCCAAGCTGGGCCTCGACTATGTCGCCCCGCCCCAAATCGGGGTGGGCGTCGGCCGCTATGGAAGCTACGCCGGGGGCGGGATGGCCTTTCTCTTCAGCGACATGCTCGGGTTCCACACCGTGGTGGCCCAGGCCCAAATCTATAACCGGATCGTCGATTCGGCCTTCCAGGTGGCGTACTACAACACCACCAACCGGCTCAACTGGGGCTTGACCGCCCAGCGCATCCCGTACCTGTACGGCGGGTACAACATCGGCTACGGCTATGTCGACAACGAGCTCGCCTTAATCGAGGAGGAAACGGTCTACCGCCAGATCAACTACGACCTCGGAGGCTTCGCCTCTTATCCCTTCAGTCCGGTTCAGCGCTTCGAGCTCAACGGCGGGCTCAGCTACATCGCCTTTTCCAACACCCTCTATCGTTATTCCTATTCCTATTACGACAACTTCCTCCTGAATAAAGAAGAGTACGACCTCGACTCCGCCGCCGGGATCTTTATGCCCTATATCGGCGCGGCGCTGGTCTACGACAGTTCCCTGTTCGGGGCCACGGCGCCGATTATCGGGCAGAGTTACCGGTTCGAGATCACCCCGGCCTTCGGCACCTTGAGCTATGTCTCGGCCCTGGCCGATTTCCGCAAGTACGTCGTGCCGGTCAAGCCCTTCACCCTGGCCTTCCGGGCCATCGCCTACGGACGATTCGGCAAGGACGCCACCGATTACCGGCTTTGGCCGATGTACCTCGGCTACGAGACCATGGTCCGCGGCTACAATTGGGAGTCCTTCGACGCCTCGGAGACGAGCTTCGACTTCAACCGG
>JAPKZJ010000104.1 GCA_026393855.1 Candidatus Aminicenantes bacterium | reverse complement strand
AGTGCAGGCCCAGGAAGAAGACGAAGACCAGGAAGAGAAGCGACTTGGGCCGCAGGATGTCGCGCCCGTAGTCGCGCAGGCGGGTCAGGTGAAAGCGGCCGGCTTCGAACCGGCGCACGAAGCCGGCGGACCCGATCAGGATGGCCGCGAACAGGAACAACATGACTCGGAAGTCGGCTTTCTGGACCAGCAGGCCGCCGCCCGCGACGCCGAAGACGGCCCCAAACCCCAGCCAGAAGACATAGAGCCCATACTTGCGGTTTTGGTCGATGGCCGTCTCATCCTTGTAGGTCAGGCTGGCCAGCGAGACGTCCAGGACGCTGTTGGCGACCCCCAGCAGGAAGAAGGCGGCGCAGACGACCGGGAAGCTGCGGGTCACGGCCAGGAGCGCAAGCAGCAGGCCGTCGGCCAGGAAAGCGGCCCGCACGGCGCCCGCGATCGAGAAGCGGTCGTTGATCCAGCCGGCCGGAAATGTGGCCAGGAGCGGCGCCACGGACAGCAGGGAGACGATGACCCCGATCTGCCAGCCGTTGAACCCGATCCGGACGAAATGCAGCGGCAGGAGGAAAAGGATCGAAGTGTAGGCGAGCGAACGGGCGAAGTTCAGGCCGAAAACGCGGCGCAGCTCTTTGGAGGGCATATTGGCTTTCCGGGCCCTCTATTATAGGGCAAAACGGCCCCTTGTCCCATTCCAAGAGAGAAAGGGAAGAATCTTTATTCCGCGAGCATCCTTTGGGTGTTTATTTATTCCCCCTAAGGTCCAAAGATTTGGTTTCTTCTTCGTCCAAGGTGAACACTTCCTCCACCGGGACACCGAAGACATGGGCGATTTTGAGGACAAGGATCGATGAAGGGACGAAGTGGCCCCGCTCGATGGTGTTGATAGTCTTGCGAGTGACGCCGACTCTTTCGGCGAGCTGCTCCTGGGTCAAGTCGTGAATCGCCCGGTGGATTTTAATCTTGTTTTTCAGCGGCATGGCAGCCTCTCAATCCTTTCGGTCGTAGTAGAGGTAGGATCCCAGAAGAGCGATAACGGCAGCCAGAAGATTGAATTGGACATTCGCAAAAATAAATTGAATTTTGGATAACGATAGAAGGCTCAGCAAAGATTGGGCGAGATGGCTGCTAAAGATACTAATAATGAAGAAAGGGATCCAAGGAAGCAAGGGTGCGAGGAACAACGTAAGGACGATCAAGAAGGAAACTCGGCAGGCCTTCAGCCAATTCATCCAAATCCTTTCATCACCCGAAAGGACAGCAATAGCGGGCTGGGACCTGGAGGATCGGAAGAGGAAGAAATAAACCATAATGGCCAGGATGGCGATCCAAGCCAGCCAGCCCCCCCTAACCCATTTTAAAATGCGTAGAACTCGGGGATAGTCGGCATCTTTATTATTTAGAAGGAATTGACAGTTCCTATAGATCGTCCCGATCATATAGACAAGGTGCCATCCTAGATAAAGGCCGAGCAAGGAGGGGGCTTTGCGGATGACCGCACTTTCAAAGGACGTAAGGGAAGGGGAAAGCTCCGTTCGGCGGCGGTCAAGGGATAAGAATGTTCCCAAGCTCACAACAACCAGGACCAAGAGCATTAGGTTATGGCTCTGCGTTAAAAGCGGATCGCGGCCAAAAAGGATGAGTGTCGAATTGTTGAGAATCCACAAAACAAACTGCAATGCGATCGCGACCGCCATCGTTCGTCTGAAGGAAAGGAGCCAAATGAGGCGGACGCGTTCGTCGCGGACGGCAGTGTCGATGGCGGGATTACGGGAAAGCTTTTTCTTATAAAGAAGCCAGAGGACCAGCGCAATGGCAAAAAAGGTGAACGTCGCAACGGAAACGATTTCTAATATGGGCCGAGTTGAAGTGATAAAATGAACCCATCTCTTCATTGACGGGTTGGCGAAATCTCCAAATGGTTGTGGTCGCAACAATGAAAAGGCCACTCCCCATAAAATCCAAAATCCCATTAACAGAACATATAAGGCCGTAAAAGCCGTTATGAATCGCGTCCTAAGCCGGTCCATCATTTCGACTGCGTTTTTCATTGCCCCCTCCTTTTTACGACAACGAATAAGTCACCTTTATATTTCTATTTATAACCTCTAGGTTACTATTTGTCAAACAAATTTCTCTTTTTTATTTATAATGATATATCGTGTATACCAGGAAAATTGGAAATTGTTTGCCGGAAAAATCCAGAGCTAGCGCGCTTATTATTGAGTAGGAAACAAACAGGGAATCGCCAATAGCATCACCGAGGCCGTCCCCGGTTTCGTCAAATATGTTTTATCCCCCCCATTTTTCGGATCTTCGCCCAATTCCGGGGGAGACTTTGGCCGTTCGGGGTGCCGGCCAACGGCGAAATCGCGAGGGCGGCGACTTTTTCCACAACTCTCTGAGGGAAGCCAACGGCCGCCGAGGGCTGTTTGAGCACGCGATTTTCTATCGGAATCGAAACGGAGTGGGCGGTCTTCAAGACCGGACGATCTCGAATGCGGAGTTCCGAGGCGCCGAAGAGAGCTGTGGGAAAAGGCGAGTAGAGCCCGAAGCCGCCCTCGCGAGGACTGTTGAAGCAACTGTCCTGGCGAGGACCATCAAAGCGTTGCCGGGCCGACACCCCGAGCTGCCCTCCCCGGAATTGGGCAATGAAATAAAAAAACCGCCCCGCCCTGGCCGCTCACGGACAGGACGAGACGGTGAACCGGCTTGATCGAAAGGGTTATTTCTTTTTCAGGCTGACCGAGCCGCTGAAGGTCTTCAGCCGGACGGAGGCGCCGCCGTTGCCGACCGTGCCGCGCATCTCCCGCACCGGGCCATGCCCCTCGGAGATACGGCCGGTCATGGTCACCGCGAAATCGGTGCTGATGCCGCCGCTGAAGCTCTCGGCGCTGAGCTCGAAGGAGGAATCGCCGGGCAGGGTCATCTCGACCCGGCCGCTCATCGCCTCCAGGCTGTACCGGCCGTCCTTCTCCAGCTTGCCGTCATAGGTGACGTTGCCGCTGAGGACCTTGGCCCGCACGCTCCTGGCGCCCTCGATCCCGATCAGGCGGAGGGTGCCGCTGGTCGTCTCGGCCTCCACCGAGCCCTTGACCCGCTCCACCGTAACGTTGCCGGAGACGGACCGGAAGTTGCAATCCCCGACGATGTCGGAAGCCTTGGTGGTGCCGCTGACGACCTCGAAGTCGGCTCCGGCGCCGAGCTTGGCCAGGGTGGCGTTGCCGCTCGTGACCTTGCCGTCGAAGGCGCCGCCGATGTTCTGGACGTCGACCGTGCCGCTGACGTTGCGCACCGAGAGGGAGGCCTTCTCGGGGATCCAAATCTGGTAGCTGACCGAGACGTTGAGAGACTCGTTCCGATCCTGACGCTCCGGATACTTGGTCTCGATCCGCACGATCTCGCCCGTCTTCTGGACGACGATCTGGACCTTGTCCAGGTTCTCTTTGGCCTTGTCCATGGTCTTGGCCTTGGAAGTTTTCACGGCCTCGATCTTGACCTGGGCCTCGGCCCAGCTCTTGACTTCGATCGTGCCGGAGATGTTGCCGACGATGACCTTGCCGTCCTTGGCCAGGGCTTCGACCTTGCTGAACTTCTGATCGATCTTCTCCTCGGCGAAGGCCGTCAACGGATAGACGGCCAGGGCCAGGAGGGCCCCGATGACGACCGCTCGACGAATCGCTTGGCGTTTGCTCATGGCTTTCTCCTCAATGGGAATGAATTAGAGGCTCGCCCCGGTTCGGGCCGAGGACGGCGTTTGTTTCCGAACGTGCATGACCCCGTCGAGAATCTCAACTTTCTTCTGGTAGGCGGCCAGCAGGAAAACCCGGGCATCGACGCTGCCCGGCTCGCGGCCGACGGCTTCGCGGCAGGCCTGGATGGCCGAGTCCACCGCCCCAAGGTCGCGGGCGAAGAGGGCGGCCGCGGATGATCCGATCACGGAAGGGCCGGCCCCCAGGGCCTCGGTCAGCGCCTGGATGGCTAGCTTGTAGTGCATCTCGGACTCTTCCAGCTTGGCCACCGTGGCGGCCTGATCGGGAGGCAGGACGGGCGAAGCCGCGCCCTGCCAGGGCCGCAGGCCCACGACCAGGCCGACGACGGCGCCGACCAGGACGAATCCGGCCGCATAGGCCCAGCGCGGGACGAAGCGGCGCGAAGCGGCCCGACGTTCTTCGCGGCGTACGGCGCGGACCCCGGCCAGGATGGCGGGCCAGACGTCTTGTGAGGGCGTCTCCTGGTCGTCCAGAGCGCGGGCGCTCTCGGCGATCTTCTGGAAGTCTTCCATGAGATCCCGGCACTCGCCGCAGGACTTGAGATGCGAGTCGAGACGGGCCCGGTCGGCGGGACGAATGGTCCCGTCCAGGCGGTCCCCGATCAGCTTATGAAACGCGGCGCACTTCATGACCATTCTCCCGGCCCGATGTGGCGGGCCTTCAGGAAGGTCCGGATCTTGAGCCGGGCCTTGAAGAGCTGGGACTTGGAGGTTCCGACGGACAGGCGGAGCATCCCGGCGATCTCCTCGTGCTTGAAGCCCTGCACGTCATGAAGCAGGAAGACTTGCTTGAGGCGGGCAGGCAGGCCGGCGATGGCGTCCTCGAGCGGCTTGCGGAGATCCGACTCCGGGCCGGGCGAGGAGACGTCGGGCAAAGCGAACTCGAGGTCGTTCAGGGCCACGGTCCGCCCGGCCGAGGTCCTCTTCTCCCGCAGGTGGCTGAAGCAGGTGTTCAGGGCGATGCGGTAGGCCCAGCCGGGGAACATCTCGGTGCTCTTGACACCGTCGAGATGAGTAAAGATCTTGATGAAGATATCCTGCAGAAGATCCTCGGCCGTGGCCCGGTCGCCGGCATAGCGGCGGGCCAGGTTGAAGAAGGAGACCCGGAAGCGATGATAGATGGATTCCAGGGCCCCGGAATCGCCGCTCCGACCGCGCGCGATCAAGTCGGCGAGCGGTTCGTCCTTCTGGAGGCCGGCAGCTACGGCGACATCATCCCGCTTGCTCATGATCGGATTATCCATGATTTGCGGGCTGATTTCCAACGCCGGGGCCGCGAATGACATTTCCATTTTTCTCGTTCCACCCAATAAGATGAGAGAAACGGGAAAAAGGTTGCCTCTCAGGCAGAGATGCTTGCCAAAAACTGCCCCAAAAGCTGCTCGCCAAGCCCCTGCAGACTTCCCTGTCCGTCGCCTATCATCCAGTAAACAAACGACATTTGCATGATCCCCAAGAAATGGACGGCGGCCATTTCCGGGTCGATGTCGGACCGGAACGCCTTCTCGCTTTTGCCCCGTTCGATCGCCGCGGCCAGGGCGGCGAGAGTGGGCTTGAGGGTCTCCCGAACGGCGGTGTCGAAGCTCCCGGTCTCGTCGTCGGGGGGCCCGCCGTAGAGAATCTCCCCCGTGCCCGGCTCCGCCGCCAGGAAATCCAGATGAAGGCGCAGGAAAGCGGCCAGCCCGTCCTTGGCGCCGACGGCACAGGAGCAGGCCGCGGCCCATTGCCCGGCCAGGGCCTCGTCCAAACCGGCCGGCAAATCGGCGGCCGTGCGGGACGCAGCAGCCGCTTTGGCCTTCAAATCGGCCCCCAATGCAGGAGGACGGCGGGGATAAGCGTCAGCAGGGCGAAAATAAACCACAGGATGAGAAGCGGCAGAAACCACTTGGCCCACTTATCCCAGCGCAGGCGGGCCAACCCCAGCACCCCCATCGTTACGCCCGAGGTGGGCAGGATGGGGTTGATGTATTCGGCCAGCTGGAAGGCGAAAACGGAGGTCTGGCGGGTGATGCCGACCAGGTCGCCGAGCGGGGCCATGATCGGCATGGTCAGGGCCGCCTGGGCCGTGCCCGAATGGACGAAGAAGTTGATCACGCACTGGCCCATGAACATCATTTGGGCCGAAAAGACGGGGTGAAGGCGGGAAATCGTTTTGGCCATAGCGTAGAGCAGGGTGTCCATGATCCGTCCGTCCGTGGCCACGATGAGCAAGGCTCGAGCGCAGCCGATGATCAGGGCCGTATTGACCATATCCTTGGCCCCGTCGACGAAGGCCCGGGCCATGTCGTCGGAGCGGACTCGGCCGATGATCCCGGACAGGATGCCCAGGGCCAGAAACAGGCCGGCGATCTCCTGGATGTACCATTTGTACTTGAGGATGCCGACCACGAGGAGCGCCATCCCGGCTAGAAAGAGGAGGAGGACGGCCTTGTGCGAAGCAGTGACTGGTGTCCGCTCACGGCCGGTTCGATCGAGGTCGAGCGTCTTGCGCAGCTCTAAGTCTTCCTCGTAGACGGGGCTTCGGCGCGGATCTTTGCGGATGCGGGCGGCGTAGCGCATGACGACGACGATGGCGATGGCCGTCCCGACGGCCCACACCGCCAACCGGTAGACGAGCCCCGAGTAGAGCGGCAGGCCGGCGATGCCCTGGGCGATCCCGACCGTAAACGGGTTGAAGAAGGCTCCGGCGAAACCCGCCGCCGCCCCGACGAACGGGATGGCCAGCCCCACGATCCGGTCGTAGCCGAGCGAAAGGGCCAGCGGAACGAAGACGAGGACGAACGGCATGGTCTCCTCGCACATCCCGAAGACGGCGCCGCCCAAAGAGAAAACAAGCATCGTCGCCGGAATGAGCAAAACCCGCAAGCTCTGGCTGCGCCCGAAGCGATCGGCCACGCTGCCGATCCCGGCGTTGATGGCCCCGGTCTTCTGGATGATGGCGAAGACGCCGCCCATGAGCAGGACGAAAGCTATGATCGAGGCGGCGGCGGCGAACCCCTTGACGGGCGAGACGAACAGCGCGCCCAATCCCTGCGGCCGGCGCTCGGTGAAATGGAAGCTGTCGGGCAGGGGGATCATCCGCCCGTCCTTCTCCAGGCGCTGGTATTCGCCGGCAGGGACGATCCAGGTGGCGACGGCGGCCGCGACGACGATCAAGTAAATAAGGACCAGGGTGTGGGGCAGGCGGAGGCGGGGCTTTTTCAAAGTTGCGATTTCTCGGGGCGGCCGGGTCAATAGTAGCACAACGGAGGGCGGCACCGCACCGGGGACTAAGCCGATCCCCGCACCGAATCACCCCTAGAGAGGATGGCGCATCGAATTGGACTCGGTAAAATGATAGACTATCCCCATTCCGCAGGGGGACGAAGAACACATGACGCCGATGCCTGACGACCCACGAAGCGACGAACGATTCCGCGAGGTTCTGGAAAACATCGAGGAAGGCTATTACGAGACCGACCTTAAAGGCCGCTTCGTCTTCGTCAACGAAGCCATGCTCCGGATCATCGGCCTGCCCCGCGAAAGCCTGGTTGGGATCGACAACCGGACCTACATGGATACGGCCAGTACGGCCAAGGTGTTCGCCGTCTTCAGCGAAGTCTATCGGACGGGACAGCCGACCAGGGTCGGCCCGATCCCGATCCAGTTGCGGGACGGACCGCCCCATTGGTTCGAGTTCTCGGTCGCGCTCATTCGCGATGCGGCCGGCGGTCCGACCGGCTTCCGCGGGCTCATTCACGACATCACCGACATCAAGCAGGCCGAGCTGGCCCTGCGGACGACGACGTCGCGGCTGGAAGGGCTGCTCCACGCCATCCCCGATATCATCTATTTCAAGGACGCCGAGCGGCGCAACCAGATCGTGAACCTCGCCTTCGAAGCGGCTTTCGGGCTGAGCCAGGAGGCCGTCGCCGGCAAGACCGACGAAGAGCTTCTGCCGGCCGACCTGGCCGCCGCCTGCCGAGCCAGCGACGACATCGTCCTGAGCACGGGCCGGCTCTATCGTTTTGAAGAAGAGACTAAGGGCCCCGACGGGCAGCCCGTCCACTTCGATACCATCAAGGCCCCTATCACCGACCCCGGAGGAGAGATCGTCGGCCTGATCGGTGTCAGCCGCGACATAACCGAACACCACGAAGCGGAGAAACGGATCCAGGCAAGCGAAGAGCGGTTCCGAAGCCTCTACGAAAACGCAACCTTGGGCATGTACCGGACCAACCCCGAGGGACAGATCCTGATGGCCAATCCGGCTCTCCTGCGCATGCTGGGCTACGCCTCGCTCGAGGAGCTGGCCCGGCGCAACATCGAGGCAGACGGCTTCGAACCGGATTATCCCCGCTCCGCCTTCAAGGAGCGGATGGAACAAGACGGCGAAATCCGGGGCCTGGAAGCCGCTTGGAAGCACCGCGACGGGAACACGATCTACGTCCGCGAGAGCGCCAGGGCCATCCGCGACGAGACGGGCCGGATCATCCGATACGAAGGGACGGTCGAGGACATCACCGCGCAGAGGTTGGCCCAAGCCGAGCTTCAAGCCTCCGAAGAAAGATACCGGCGGCTGGTCGAGAACAGCCTGGACGCCATCTACCAGACGACCGAGGACGGGCGCATCCTCTCGGCGAATTCCGCGATGCAGCGGATGATGGGGTACGAGACGATCGGCGAATACTTGAAAACCGACGTCCATGACACGTACGCGGATGCCCGGCAGCGGACGCCCTTCCGGGAGGCAATGGCCCACAACGGCGAGGTCCGGAACATGGAGCTTCTCCTCCGCCGCAAAGACGGCTCGACGTTTTACGTCCTGGCTAATGCCAACGCGGTGAAAGACAAGGACGGCCGGATGATCTTCGAGGGCATCCTGACCGACATCACGGCCCAGAAGGAGACCGAGCGCGAGCTCGCGGGCGCACTGGCCGAGAAGGACATCCTGATCAAGGAGGTTCACCACCGGGTCAAGAACAACCTCCAGGTCATCTCCAGCCTGCTCAACCTGCAAAGCCGCTTCCTGAAGCACCCCGACGACGTGGACCTGTTCAAGGAGAGCCAGCGCCGCATCCGTTCCATGGCCCTCATCCACGAGAAGCTCTACCAATCCAAGAGTCTCTCCCGGATCGAATTCTCTTCCTACGCCAAGCGCCTGATCGAGAACCTGATGGCCTCAAACGCCCCCGGCGGGCAGCGGATCGGACTCCGGCCCGAAGTGGAGGAGGTCTTTCTGGACATTCAGACCGCCATCCCCCTCGGCCTGATCGTCAACGAGCTGGTCATGAACGCCCTCAAACACGGATTTCCCGACGGCCGGGCGGGCACGGTCCGGCTCGGCCTGAGAGTGGACGAGGAAGGCCGGATCGAAATGAAGGTTGGTGACGACGGCGTCGGCCTGCCGCAGGGCCTGGATGTCATGGCCTCCGACAGCATGGGCATGCAGATCGTCGGCATGCTGACCGATCAGCTCGAGGGGCAGTTGGAGATCGACCGCACGGCCGGGACGGAGTTCCGCTTGACCTTTAAAGAGCTCAAGTACAAGCCGCGCCTGTGACGGGGCGCGCGGATCAGACCTCGATCTCGATCTTCAGCGATTCCCCCGCCTTCAAGGCGACCGGCTTATCCCA
>JAPKZJ010000103.1 GCA_026393855.1 Candidatus Aminicenantes bacterium | reverse complement strand
TGAGCTTGCCGTCCACACTTTCCACTTCGTACTGGGTCACGCCTTTTTCCACTTCCTTGGAAGCGCCCTTGATCACGGCCTTGGGGTAGGCCGCCTGGAAAGCTTTGAGAACCGCGGGGGGCAGGATCTTGAGGTCGACCGCCGCCGGCTTGGGTTTGTCTTGAGCGGCGGCGACGCCGGCCAGGACGAGCGCCAGGCCCAAAACCAGTATTGTCGTCCAAACAGTCTTTTTCATGGGCATTCTCCTTGATGAGATGTTCATCGCCCTCGACTCTACTCCGGCCCCTCTGAACGGACGATGAATAGACGCCCGTCCGCTGCCCCGCTCAATGAGCCCCGAAGTACCAGACGAACTTGAGCATGGCCGCCGTCTTGTTCAGCCGCCAGTTGCGGTGCGGATCGAGCGTGTCGCCGAATTGGTTGAGGACGAAGTAGAGCGAAGCGCCGGGCTTGGGGATCCAGGTGATCCGGAGGTTGAAGAGCAGCTT
The DNA here is from genome assembly GCA_026393855.1 of Candidatus Aminicenantes bacterium. NCBI lineage: Bacteria > Candidatus Aminicenantota > Candidatus Aminicenantota bacterium. The sequence continues at coordinate 1,944 of JAPKZJ010000103.1, read as the reverse complement.
GTTTTCGTCGTTGTTCCACTGGGCGAAGACCGCCCCGTAAAGCTTCGGATTCAGGGAGAAATTCATCCGGCCGACGACCTCGTCGATGGCGAATCCGCCGTCCGGAAGGCGAATATCGCTGCGCTGATAGGACAGGCCGGCTCCGAAGTATTTGTTCAGCTTCCAGGCCAGCGAAGTGTCCCACTCGACAGACGTGCCCGTATAGAACTGGCCCCAGACATAGCCGGCGCTGAAGACGAGCGGCCGCCCGTCGAAGGTCTGGAACTGGATCTCGGTCTGGGTCGTCCAGTAGCGTCCTTCCGGGATGACGTGCCCGTCGCGGATCTCGAAGGCCTCGGTCAGGTTCTCGGCGTTGCGGATGATGTTGACCTCCAACTGTTCGCCGCTTTTGAAAAAGACGGCCAGGGGGCGGAACTCCATGTAGACCGACTGCATGTCGTGGGTCCGGTCGTCGATGTAGTAACTGACGTCGAGGGGCTTGAATTGGAGCTTCTGGATCCAAGGCAGAAAGCTCGGCCGGGGATTGATCCGCCATTTGGCGGTGTAGATCTGGTAGCCCGTCCGGCCCAGAAACCCGACCTCCGGGTTGAAATCCAGGCCCGCCCGCTCCCAGGAGCCGCTGATCTCCATGAGGTCGTTCGGCAGGTTGAAAAACAGCCGTTGGGCTGTTCCGGTCGTTGCCTCCCGGTCGGAGGTATACGTGGCCGCGACCGCGCCGCCGATCTGAAGGTTCTTGTCGCCGAAGAGCTTGGCCGTCGAGTACATGGCGTCGATTCCCGCCGTGCCGTTGAAGCGGCCGGCTTGAGCCGCCCCAACGGCCAGGAAACCGATCGAGGATTGTTCCCCGAGATCCCTTTTGTAGCGCAGAACGGAGAAATTCATCGCCTGGGCGGAGTCTGTTTTCTCCGTTTGCAGGATCATGATGCCGAGGGTGGAGCCGCCCATCTTGCCCAGGAAGCGGCCGCCGCCCAGGATCGGCGTTTCCTGGCCTTGATAATAGCCGACCCGGCGGCTGTAGAACGGCCGGGCCTTGCCCAGCGGAAAATCGAAGAAGTTCTGAGCTTCCAGGAAGAACTGCCGCTTTTCCGGGATCGAAACCGAAAAGCGGGTCAGGTTGACGATCAGGTCGTCCGATTCGACCTGGGCGAAATCGGGGTGGATTGTGAAGTCGAGCTTGACGGTGGGACTGAAGAGGTAGTTGAAATCCAGGCCGAAGCTGCCGACCGTCGCCGCCGACGTCCCGCGGGCTTTCTCCCCTCCGGCCAGGGCATAGGGCCGGAACTCGAAGACTTTCATGCGGGTCAGGTCCCGCAGCCCGGCCAGGGCCCCGGCCCGGTTGACCTGGACGATCGTGGCGTCGCGCGACCAGCCCTGCCACAGAACCTGCTCCCGCTTGCGGCGGATATTCCGCTCGAAATTGATCCCCCAGGTCTGCTCCTCGGCGGCGCTGAACTTCAGGGTCGAGAAGGGGATCCGGATCTCCGCGAACCAGCCCTGCGCCGTCCGCCGGGCGGCGACAAACCAAACCCCGTTCCAGTCGGCGTTGGTCCGGCGGTTGTTGTCCACAACCAGGGCGTCGTACTGGGCGCCGTTGGGATTGATGGCGAACAGGTAGGCGTTCCGCTTGTCGCCGTAGGAGTCGAGGGCGATGATGAAATTGTCCTCGGTCCCGTACTCGAAATCCCATTTCATCTTTTGGGCGATGATCTTGTCCGGCTCCGCGTCGTAACACCAGATCCCGAGCCACAGCTCGGTCTTGGAGTACAGGACGGCCACTTCGGTCCGTTCCGTCGCCGGCTTGTTTTCGTCAAGCTCGCGCTGGGTGAAGTTGGAGATCCGCGGAGCGGCGGCCCAGGCGGGCTCGTCCAGGACCCCGTCCAACCGGATCGCGCTTTTCGTCGGGACGGCCCGCAGGACATCGGGCTGGCTGTGCTGGGGCCAGAG
>JAPKZJ010000102.1 GCA_026393855.1 Candidatus Aminicenantes bacterium | reverse complement strand
GCGCATGGACCGCTTTCGGCGGCATTTGTCCGGACATGCCCAGGAGATTGTAAAACCCGGCCAGACCGCACCAGGCGAGAGCATAGTTCGGATCCAGCGCGATGGCCTGCTCGTAGTACTCTTTGCTTTTCGCAATCCCTTCCGGGGTAAACCTGAAAAGCTGATAGCGCGCCTTCAAGCACAGGTTGTAGGCTTCCACGTTTTCCGTGGGCCGCTTCACCAGCGGACGATCCGTCGCCAGCCGCACGCGCAGCTTCTCCACAATGGCTTGCGAGATTTCATCCTGAATGGCGAAGACGTCCGTCATCTCGCGGTCGAAGCGCTGGCTCCACAAGGGGAACCCGTCGCTTGCCTTGACCAACTGCGCCGTCACCCGGATCCGGCTGCCCAGCCGGCGCACGCTGCCCTCCAGGATATGATTGACGTTGAGCCGCGCGCCGATTTCGCGCACATCCTGCTCCCTGCCGCGGAAGGCGAAGGCCGAGGTCCGCGCCATCACCCGCAGCCCGGGCACCTGCGTCAGGGCGCCGATGATGTCTTCGGCCAGCCCGTCGCTGAAGTACTCGTTCTCTTTGTCCCCACCCAGGTTGGCAAACGGCAGCACCGCCAGCGACGGAGTGCTCGGCGCTACGGCCGTGCGTCCGGACTCGTGCTCTCGTTTCAGTCGTTTCAGGTCGGCCAGCATCTCCCGGGCCGACTGATAGCGCACGTCTCGGTCCTTCTCGAGCGCCTTCTCAATAATATGCTCGAGTTCAGCCGGCAGATCGGGGTTCAGCCGGATCGGCAGCGTCGGCGCTTTGTTTAGAATCCCGTCGAAGATCGCCGCCGATGTATCCCCGCGGAACGGTAGGGTCCGCGTGGCCATCTCATAGAGGACAACCCCCAGTGAGAATAAATCCGTTCGCGCATCCAAATCCTTCCCCAGCGCTTGCTCCGGCGACATTAGGCCACCGTCCCCATAGCCGAGCCTTGACTCGTCAGGGGTCCTTCGATGGTCAACGTCGGCAAGCCCGGACTTTCCGCTGGGTTTAGCTGCGGGGCCGGCAAAAGCTTAGCCAACCCAAAGTCCAGAATCTTCGCCTGCCCCGAGTCTGTCACTAAGATATTTCCGGGCTTGATGTCCCGATGGATGATCCCTTTGCCGTGAGCAGCCTCCAGCCCGCCGGCCACCTGGATGGTCCAATCGACGATCTGGTCTATATCCAGGCTCTTGCCCAGCAGGTATTCCCGGAGCGTCTTCCCCTCCAGAAGCTCAAGGGCCATGAAGTGATGGCCTTCGTGCTCGTCGATATCGAAGATTGTGCAGATGTGGGGATGGTTCAGCGCCGAGGCTGCCCGAGCTTCGCGCTGGAAGCGTTCGACGGCTTGGCGGTCGTGGGCCAGGTCTTCGGCCAGGAACTTCAGGGCGACGGAGCGCCGGAGCTTGGTATCCTCGGCTTTGTAGACGACACCCATCCCGCCTTGGCCGATCTCCTCTATGATCCGATATTTCCCGGCGATAAGACTCCCTTTCGTCAGGGTGCGAACGGGAGACCCGGGAGTCATCGTAAGGTCGGCAGGAGGCCGGCTATCCGGAGCGAGTTGTGTAGCGCAGTTGGCGCAAAACCTGGAGGAGTCGGGGTTAAGGGTATGACACTTCGGACATTTCATGGCTCGTTATCCCAATTGTTGGCTGGTCAAAAGTATAAACCCGATAGGGAAGTGAATCAAATTGCTAAAAAATTGGGCGGAGATTGTGTAGACTCTTGGCCAAAATAGATCAGCCTAAGGAAAACGCGATCAAACCATCGAGATCGGTAACTGGAAGTCTCGGGACCTCGGCGTTGCTTGACAGCCCATTTTCTTCCCCATACAATCCAAGCCGCGGCAAACGGAGGGTTTGTCCTTCGTATTAATCGGCGGTTTTTCCGGGAAGAAAATGGCCCATTCACAGTTTGGCGGCGAAGAGCTCTTCGAGGCCGTGCTGGATACCGTCAGCGACGCCATCACGGTGATCGA
>JAPKZJ010000101.1 GCA_026393855.1 Candidatus Aminicenantes bacterium | reverse complement strand
TCAACGATGAACAGCTTGGCGCCCGTTCGCGTGGAGGAGCGATGGGGCTCGGTGTCGTCGGCCACCTGGTAGCTCATGCCGGGTGTGAGGGTAAACTCGCGTCCGTCCTCGAGCCGGGTCGTCAGCTCACCCTCTAAAACTAAGAGGATATGGCCTTTCGAACACCAATGGTCGGCAACGTAGCCGGGGGAGTATTCCACCATACGCACCCGGATGTCGTCGAATTGGCGGGTCCTCCAGAGCGCTTGACCGGACGCTCCCGGATGAACGCTGGCCTCTACGGTGGACCAATCCGTCAAACCGAAAGGGATTTGATTCAATTTCATGGCGGCACGCTCCGGAGCTATTGTAATCGAGGAGGACGCCGCCGGAATAGCGCTCTCGCAAAAATCACTCGGCGGATAGGGTTGCGGACCGATTTGAAAATCCCCGGGGAATGGGATAAAAGAGGGAGTCTCGACTAAACCCGCAAGGAGGCCGCCATGTCCTTGGCCCGCAAATCTCTCATCGCCGCCCTGATCCTCGTCCCGCTCCTTGGCTTCGCCCAATCCGGCTCGCCGAAGGTCGACTGGGACACGGTCGCCCGCATCCGCGAGGAAGGCCTGCAACGCTCGCAGGTCATGGACGTCGTCGGCTACATGACCGACGTCATCGGGCCGCGCCTGACGCTCTCGCAAGACATGAAGAAGGGCCACGCCTGGGCCAAGGACAAGTTCGTCCAGGTCGGGCTCGAGAACGTCGCCCTGGAACCGTTCATGGACTACGGAGTCGCCTGGGACAACGAATACACTTCGATCCATATGCTTGAGCCCGACTACCAGATGATGGTCGGTTACCCGCTGGCCCATACGCCGGGCACGAACGGCAAGCTGACCCTCCCGGCCGTCATCGTCGACGCCCAGACCAAGACCGACTTGGCCAAGCTCAAGGGCAAGCTCAAAGGTGCGGCGATCTTGATGACGCCGCCCGCGGCCGTCGATCCCTACGCTATTTTCGCCACGGTCAACCGCTACACCGACGAAGACCTGAAAAAGCTCGAAGAGACCGTCCTTCCGGCGCCCCGGCCCGCGAATCCCGCGGCCGGCGGCGGCGGACCCAATCCCGATCAGGCGCGGCCCGAGGATAAGATCGCCTTCTTCAAGGCCGAGGGCGCCCTCGTCGTTTTCCAATGCCCCAGCGGCCGGCCCGGCGCGGTCACCGGATTCGCCCGGCCCGGGACGCGCGACGATAAATGGGGTTATGAGGCTACCATGGCCTCGCTTCCCATCCTCTCGATCACCCCCGAGCACTACAACCGGATGTACCGCATCCTGAAGCGGAACATCCCGGTCAAGGTCGAGGTCGAAGTCCGCAACCGCATCGGCAAGGAGCGCGAGTGGGCCCAGAACCTCGTCGGCGAGATTCCCGGCTCCGACCTCAAGGACGAGATTGTCATCATCGGTGCCCACTTCGACACCTGGCACGCCAGCCCGAGCCCCAGCGACGACGGCGCCGCCTGCGCCGTGGCCCTGGAGGCGGCGCGCATTCTCAAGGCGATCGGAGCCAAGCCGCGCCGGACGATCCGGGTGGCTTGGTGGGGCGGCGAGGAGCAGGGGCTGTTCGGATCGGGCGAATACGTCAAGAAGCACTTCGGCGATCCCAAAGACGCCAGGATCGGCAAAAAGCCCGAGTACGACAAGCTCTCGGCCTACTTCAACATGGATTACGGGGCTGGGGCTTTCCGCGGCATCTACCTGCAGGGCAACGAGCGGGCTCGGCGGATGCTCGCGGCCTGGATGGAGCCGTTCCGCGACATGGGCTGCTGGGCCGTCTCAAACCAGAGCGTCGGCTCGACCGACCACGTCTCGTTCGACCGGGCCGGCCTGCCCGGGTTCCAGTTCATTCAGGACCGCATCCCGGGAACGGCGGGCCATACCAATCTCGACTTTTTGGACACGATCCAGCCGCAAGACCTGATCAAGAACGCCGTCATCATGGCCGCCTATGCCTGGCACGCAGCCACGGCGGACGAGATGGTGCCGCGCAAAGAACTGAAGTAATCGCAGAGAAAAAGAGCGGTTTCGTTCGTCTCTACTTATGATGAACGGAAAAGCATCGGGCTTGACAATATCGATCGATAGAGATATCGTTAAACATATCTATAATCGATCGAGCAAGACATTGGAAACAGTAAAATTATCTCCTAAATTTCAGGTTGTAATTCCGAAAAATGTCCGTCGGGCGATGAACCTCAAGCCCGGGCAGAAAATCCAGGTTCTCATCTTGGGCGATCGGATCGAGCTTGTCCCGGAGCGGGAGCTTTCCGATCTCCGCGGCTTCCTACGGGGAATCGATACGGGATTCGAGCGGGAGGACGATCGAACGTGAATCTAGTCGATTCGTCGGGCTGGCTTGAATTCTTCGCCGACGGTCCCAACGCGGCCTTTTTCGAACCTGCCCTGGCCGCCAAGGAAGATCTCCTCGTCCCGACTTTGGTGATATTCGAGGTCTTCAAGGTCGCGTCGCGAGAGCGCGGGGAAGATGCGGCGGTGCAGGCTGTAGCCGCCATGAGGCAGGGCCGGATCATCGAGTTGACCGAGGATATCGCCGTACGCGCGGCTCGGATCAGCCTGGCCCATCGACTACCGACGGCCGACAGCATCATCGCCGCGACGGCGGCCCGCTGCGACGCCGAGATCTGGACCCAAGACCGCCATTTCGAGAGCTTGCCGGGAGTTCATTTCGTACCGGCCAAGAAAAAGAACGCATAAAACGAGGAATCCCCAATGCCGGAACAATCGACCTGCGAAACGAAGTGGACGGGCCGATATCATTTTGAAGGCACGGCCGAGTTCGATCACCCCGTGCCCATCGATTATTTGCCGCCGCTCGGCGACGGGCTCGGGCACAAGCCGACGGAGCTGCTGCTGATGGCCCTGGCCTCGTGTTCCGGACAGACCACGGTCTCGCTTCTTCAGAAGATGAAGCAGGATGTCCGGGCTTTTTCGGTCCGGGCGGCCGGCGACAAGCACGAAGAGCATCCCCGGGTCTTCACCGCGATCCACCTCGAGTTCCGGGTGGCCGGGCCCGGTATCGATCCCGCCGTCGTCGCGAAGGCGATCAAGATGTCCGAGGAAAAGTACTGCCCCGTCTGGGCCATGCTCAAAGGCAGCATCGCAATCACGTCCTCTTTCGTCATCAAAAAAGAATAGGGGGACGGGCTCGGCAGTCCTATCATTCGTAAGAATGGTAGGGCACCATACGTAACTCCCGATCCTATTGCGTCAATCATCGATAAAATTCAGTTTGCCCGCCCCAGTCGGCACCCTTTGCAGCAAATAGGATAGGGGATTACGTATGGTGCCCTCGTTGTTCAATCAACGAGGACGGCAAAGCTCGTCCCCCTATTTATATTGACAGGTGCGGCGGCGCGGGGCTACATTCGGGGGCGAGAGGTGCCCATGAAACGCGCCGCGCTCGCCATCGCCCTCCTCCTTGCCTTCGCCGCCGCCGCCTCGGCCCAGGGCTGGTTCCCCGGGTCGTTCGAAGAGGCCCTGGCCAAGGCCAAGACCGAGAACAAGCTGGTCATCGTCGACTTCTACTCGGACGGCTGAGGGGGCTGCCGACTGCTCGGTGAGCAGTTCTACGAAAACCCCGCCTACGCCTCCTTTCTGAAAGAGAACTTCATCCCCTTCCGGGCCGACCGGGACGAAGAGAAAGGCGCCGCCCTCTTCGCCAAGTACGGCATCCGGAGCACGCCGACCGCCCTGATCCTGGACGGCGACGGAAACGAGATCGATTGGATCGTCGGCTATACGCCGCCGGCGGACAAGTTCAAGGCCAAGGTCAAGCTGGCCCTGGACGGCATCGACTCCGTCCGGGCCCTGACCCAGGCCTACGCCAAGAACCCCAAGGATGTGTCCGCGGTCTTCAAGCTGGGCGAGAAGTACCGCATGCGGGCGATGGCCGACAAGGCGGCCGAGAAGTTCCGCGAAGTCCTGGCCCTCGACCCCGACGGCAAGGCCGGCTCTTACAAGCCCGATTACATGAAAGTGGCGGTCCCCTATAAGGAATGGGCCGAATACCAGATCGCCTACGCCCCGCTGACCGGCAAGCGCGACCCGGTCCCAATGAGAGAGTTCATCAAAACCCACCAGGCCGGCGAGATGATCCGTCAGGCCTACTCGAGCCTTGAAATCTTCTTCATCCGATCGGCGCCCAAAGAGGAAGCCTTCGCGTTCTACGAGGAATACGCCGCCCGCTTCCCGTCCGACTCCATGGTCCTCTACTATTGGCTGCAGCGGATCATGGCCGAGAAGGGACCTTATGACAAAGGCCGCCAGATCGCCGAGCGGCTGAAAGAGCTGACCGAAAACTCGCCCGAGCCGTTCCTGACCGCCCTCACGGCCCAGTTCTACGTCGACAGCGGGGACAAGGCCAAGGCCGAAGAAGAGTTCGGCCTCGCTTTCGCCGACAGCCTGCTGTCCTCGACGGCCTTCGGACTCCTCGAATACGCCGACTTCTGGGTCAAGCAGGGCCTCCACCAGGACAGCGCCCGGTCGATGGCCGAAGCCGCCGTGAAGCTCCTGGGCGGGAACCCTTACATTCTCCAGCAGGCCGCCGACGTGTTTCTGACGCTGGGCGACCAGGCCAAAGCTCTGGATTTGTTCGGGCCCGGATTCGTTCGCGCCCGTTGGGACGAGCCCGGCGAGCTGCGGTCCTACATCTGGTTCTGGACCCAGAAGGGAATCAACCTGGACAGCGCCCTGGCCGCGTGCAAACGGGCGCTGGACCTCCGGCCCCGAGCCTACTACCACTGGCAGGCCATGGCCGACGTCCTGCTCAAGATGAAAAACTACGGAGAAGCCGTCCAAGCAGCCGAAAAGGCGGTCGAGTTCGCCTCCCCCGCGGCCAAGCCGGCCATGCAGAAGAATCTGGAGAAAGCCAAGGCGGCCGCAGCCGAAAAAAAATAGTCTTCCGGATCGTAACCTTCACGGCCGAAACGGCGTATTCTCTTACGAACGGCTTCCGCCCGGGCTGCGCCGTCGTCAGCGAATTTGACAGGCCACCCCGGTCGAAAGTAGTATCTTCAAGAGAGGTAAGCATGAAAAAAGCACTGGTCATAGCACTCGTGCTTGTTCTCGCCTCCTTCGCTTCGGCCCAAAACTGGTTTAAAGGCTCTTTGGACCAGGCCGTGGCCAAGGCCAAGGTTGAGAACAAGCTGGTCATCATCGACTTCTTCAGCGCCGGCTGAGGGGGCTGCAAACTGCTCGGTGAGCAGTTCTACGAAAACCCCAAGTTCCACGCCTTCCAGGACAAGAATTTCGTCCTCTTCCGCGCCGATACCGACACGGACATCGGCAGCGCCGTTTTTAAAAAGTACGCTATCCGCGCCACCCCGACGACCATCATCCTCGGCTCCGATGGGGCCGAAGTGGACTGGTTCGTCGGCTACGGCCCCCCGCCCGAGAACTTCCAGGCCAAGCTGGAGAAGGTCATCAAGGGCGAGGACACCTTCAAGGCCGTCAACGACGCCTACGCCAAGAACCCCAATGACGCCGCCCTGGCCTTCAAGCTGGCCCGCAAGTGGTCCGACCGCTTCGACGAGGTCAAGCCCATCGAGCTGTACAAGAAGGTCATCGCCCTCGATCCCGAGGGCAAGTCGGGCAATTACACCAACGAGTACACCAAGGTGACCGTGCCCTACACGGTCATGGCCGAGTACAGCCTGGCCACGACGATGCCGCGGACGGCCAAGCCGGACATGGGGCCGATCAAGGCCTTCATTGCCAAGTACCCCTCGAGTCCGATGGTCAAGAGCGCCTATTCGTCTATGGCCAATTACTACGGTCGTCAAGCGTCCAAGGACGAAGCGGCCGCCGCCTTCGCCGAGTACGCGGCCAAGTACCCCGATGATCCCTACGCCCTGCAGGCGTGGCTGAACCGGATCGTCATGGACAAGGGGCCCTATGACAAAGGCCTGGAGCTGGCTGAAACGATCGAGCGGCTGACCCAGCGCAACCAGGATCCCTATCTCCAGCAGTCGCTGGGCGACTTCTACCTGGCCAAGGGCGACAAGGCCAAGGCCGCGACCGCTTTCGGCAAGGAATACGCCGATGGTCAGGTCCAGAGCCTGGGCTACAACCTCATCTCCTACGCCGAGTTCTGGCTGGGAAAGAATGAAAACCTGGACAGCGCCCGAGCCATGGCCGAGACGGCCCTCAAGCTCGAGCCGGAGAACGCCTATTTCATCCAGCAGGCGGCCGCGCTGTACGTGAAGATGAACCTGGAGGATAAAGCCATGGCCCTGTTCGGCCCGAAATGGGCCGAGGCCAAGATGACCGACGCCTCCGCGCTCTACTCCTACTCCTCGTTCTGGGCCCGGCAGGGCAAGAATCTGGACAGCGCCCTGGCCGCAGCCAAGAAAGCCGTCGCGCTCAAGCCGGCCCAGTATTACCAGTGGGCCAACCTGGGCGACATCCTGGGCAAGACGGGCGCCAAGACCGAGGCGATCAAGGCCTATCAGAAGGCCATCGAGCTGGCGCCCGACCAGGTTAAGCCGATGTACAAGCCCGCTCTCGACAAGCTTCTGGCCCCCGAAAAGAAGTAAGACGAATCCGAAGTTCTACAAGGACGAGCCTTCGGGCTCGTCCTTTTTTTTTAATTCGGGGACACCCTATATAACTCCCGAATTGCTGTTTTCAACGAGAGCTTCCTGTCAATTTATGGCCCCGTTGCCGTCAATAAAAGTTCGCGGAAATAATTCGGGAGTTATGTATGGTGTCCCCCTATTCTTTGATGTATTCTTTTGCGGGCGGACGAAACCCGTCCGCCGATTCTCGAGGAGGCCGGAATGAAAAAGCTCGCCGTTCCCGTCCTGATCCTGCTCCTCGCCGCCGCCGCCTCGGCCCAGACCTGGTTCCCCGGCACCGTGGAACAGGCCGTGGCCAAGGCCAAGTCCGAGAACAAGCTCGTTCTCGTCGACTTCTTCAGCGGTGGCTGAGGGGCCTGCATACTGCTGGGTCAGCAGTATTACACCAACCCCAAGTATAAAGGCTTCTTCGACAAGACGTTCGTCATGGTCCGGGCGGACAGCGCCGACAAAGCAGGCAGCGCCCTGTTCAAGCGCTTCAAGATCAACGCCACGCCGACCATCCTCTTCCTGGACGCCTCCGGGGCGGAGATCGACTGGATCGTCGGCTACGATCTTCCGGCCGACGTCTTTCATGAGAAGATGCTCAAGATCCCGGCCGGCATCGACACCTACAGGGTTTTGGCCGCGGCTTATGCGAAGAATCCCAAGGACGTCCCGACGGTCTTCAAGCTGGCCCTGAAATGGGGCGACCGTTACGACGAGGCCAAGTCCAAGGAGTTCTTCCAGGCTGTCATCGCGCTTGACCCCCAAGGCACGACCGGGCCGTACCGGGTGGAACCCGACGGCCTAGAGGTCCCCTATACCGAATATGCCGAGTACCAGATCGGCTACAATTCGGTCATGACGATGAAGCCGGACCCGGCGTCGATGCGGGCTTTCATCGCCAAGTATCCCGACAGCAAACTTCTCAAGCAGGCGTATCAGACGCTTTCCTTCGCCTATTCCTACCAGGGTACGAAAGAGGAGTCGGCCAAGTTCTTCGAGGAGTACGCGGGCAAGTTCCCCAACGATCCGAAAGTCCTGGATATGTGGCTGGCCCGCATCAACCGGGACAAGGGGCCTTTCGACAAGGGTGCCGAGCTGGCCGCCCGGATCCGGGCCCTGACCCGATCCAACCCGGTCCGGGGGTACAACAAGGACGTGGCCGAGCTTTACGCCAACCGCAACGAGACGGCCAAGATCGAGGACGTCTATGGCAAGTCATTCATGGAAGGCCAGGCCACCGCTCTGGCCATCGATCTGATCGAGTACGCCCAGTTCTGGGCCGGGCGCGATGCCAACAAGGATAGCGCCCTAGAAATGGTCGAAACGGCCATGCGGCTGAAACCGGATTTTCTGTACATCATTCAGCAGGGGGCGAGCGTCCTGATCAAGCTCGGGCGCGAGGACAAGGCCATGGAGGTCTTCGGCCCGGCTTGGCTCGCGAAGAACGGCGACAAATCCACCAACCAGTACAGCTACGGCGCGTTCTGGAGCGGCCAGGGCAAGAACATGGATGCCGCGCTGGCGGCGCTCCGCAAGGCGATCGCCACGGACCCCGACAAATACTACTATTGGAGCGGCCTGGCAACGGCGCTTCAGAAGGTCAAGAAGTGGGACGAGGCCGTTCAGGCCGCCGAGAAGGCGGTCGCCTTGGCCGACGATCAAATCAAGCCGGCGATGCGCGCTTCCCTGGAGCGGATCAAGACCGCCCAGGCCGCGGACAAGAAGTAAGCCCTTCTCTCCGGGAGGGCGTCCCCGCGGCGCCCTCCCGGCCATTCCCCCCTATTCTGAAGGCTGATTGACTCCGCCCCGGGCCTGGGCTATAGTCCCTCCGTTCTTTATTCCAACGGAGGTCTTCATGAAAAAAGCCCTGGCGCTTTCGCTTCTCCTCCTGTTGGCCGCGGCTGCTTCCGCCCAGAGCCTGCCCTGGTTCCAGGGCTCGCTTGACGAAGCGTTCGCCAAGGCCAAGGCGGAGAACAAGCTGGTTCTCCTCGACTTCAACTCCTACACGTGACCGAGCTGCAAACTGCTCGGTGAGCAGTTCTACGACAACCCCCAGTACAAGGATTTCCTGACCAAGAACTTCGTTCTTTTCCGGGTCTTTACGCAGGAACCCGCGGGACGGATCGTCTTCGACAAGTACGCGGTCAGGGCCACCCCGACAATCATGTTCTTTGACGGCAGCGGCGAAGCCGTGGATTGGATCCTCGGCTACGATCCCCCGGCCGACAAATTCAAGGACCAAGTCGACAATATTCTAAAAGGCGAGGGCACCTACAAGAGCCTGATGCTGGCTTTTGCCAAGGACCCCAATGCGGTCGAGACCGTCTTCAAGCTGGCCAGGAAGTATGAAGATCGCTACGACCAGGTCAAGGCGGCCGAATTCTACAAAAAGGTCGTAGCCCTCGATCCCGACGGGAAGAAGGGAACGACGCTTTACGAGCCCGGCCAGCCCGGCGTCTCCGAAAAAGTGACGTACACCAAGTACGCCGAGTTCAATATCGGCATCGCCGCGCTGGGCACCCGTCCCGCCGATCCGGCCGCGATGCTGGCCTTCGTCAAGAAGTACCCCGGCGGCGAGATGGTCAAGACGGCCTACGCTCGCCTGAGCGGCGCCTACTTCGCGCGCACGGCGCCCAAGGACCAGGCGGCCACGTTCTACGCCGAATACGCCGCCCGCTTCCCCAACGACGCCATGCCGCTCACGGCTTGGGTCCAGCGCATCCTGCAGGACAAGGAGCCCGTCGACAAGGGCATCGAGCTGGCCAAGGCGGCCATTGCGATGTCCAAGTCTTCGGCGGCTCCGCAAGGGGCCGTTCCGGGGACGGTGATGGTCGGACCCGGCGGCGTCATCATGAACTCCAGCCTGGAGCTCAACCTGGCTCGGCTTTACGCGCTCAAAGGCGACAAGGCCCAAGCCGTTGCCACTGTCGACGCGGCCATCAAGACGGCGGGCGACAACGCCCGCGCGCTCACGAGCTTCGCCCAGGCATACTTGGACATCGGCGCAGAGGACAAGGCTCTGGCCTGCTACGGACCGGATTTCCTGAAGAAGAACCTGGCCAACGCGACAGTCCTCACTCCCTACGCCTCTTTCTGGGCCCGCCAGGAGAAAAACCTGGACAGCGCCCTGGAAGCGGCCAAGAAAGCGGCCGAGCTGACCCCGGACAATTTCGTCGCCTGGACGTCGATGGCCCAGGTTTACGTCAAGATGAAGAACGGGGCCGAAGCCATCAAGGCGGCCGACAAGGCCCTGGCAGTCGCGCCCGCGGCCCAGAAAGCGAACGTGCAACGCATGGTGGACCAGATCAAGACCCAAGCCGCGGCCATCAAGTAGCCGCCGGCCCAACAGATTCGCCAAGGGGGCGGGTTTTCCCGCCCCTTTTTTTTACTTCCTCACCCGATCCCCGCCGTGCTCGGGATCACTCCCAATAAACCCGCTCGATACCCCGGGCTCGGCTTCCGCACCGGCGGTTCGACGACGGGGTTGCAGTCCTCAGCCGCGAAGCGGATGAGGGCGGGCTGAAGCCCGGGGTATTTGAAGGGTTAATACTGAGCGGCGCTATGGCCCCCGATTCGAAAATCGGGGTTTGGCGCCGCGAACATATCAACACGTGCACAGCTCTCGCCCCGAGAATGAAGACGGAGACGGCCGGCGATCTGCGCCCGAGGGGCTATTTCAACCGGATTGTCAAACCCAGCTGGCCGCCGAAGCCGGCCCAGTCGCCGATGAAGCTGCTGACTAGCCGCAGACAGGCTGCCAGCTTGGGGCTGAAGAAATAGCGGCCGCCGAGAACGATCCCGAGATCGAGTCCCGAGCCGCTGGAGTCGCCGAGGAATGAGTCGCCCATTTTCAGGGTATACGAATAGGCAGAGTAGCCCAGGGCCATGCCGGCAAAGACATCGAGGCCGGACGCCTTGATCCCGGTGAAATGGTAGAGGGCTTCGGCTGTCAGGTTGATGATGCTCTGCTTGATCCACTCATCGCTCCACAGCCAGACCATCGCGGTCCCGCCGAAGCCGATGTTGTTCGTGAAGGCATACTCGGCGTTCAGGCCGAAGGGAATGGTGTACTTGTTGAGCCCGACGACGGGCGTCAGGGTGAACGACCCCTTGTAGAACTCCTTGGTCCCGGCAATGGAAATGCCCGCCATGAGAGACACGAGAACCAGAGCGACCAGCATTTTTTTCATCAGATGGTCTCCTTTCCTTGTGTTTTGATGCTACCCATTTTTTGAGGCTTGTCAATCAGCGGCCGGTTCACGCGCTCCTTCGGTGACCGCGGCCGAGGGCGGAAGGCCAAGGGACTTTCCGGCTATTTCCGCAGATAAGCCAAAGCCTGCAAAGCCGCGACACATCCCTCCCCCGCCGCCGCCACGACCTGGAGCCCGCCGCAAGTGTTGTCGCCGGCCGCGTAGACGCCGGTCAGGTTGGTTCGCCCGAACCGATCCACCGCCAGGCACTGCTTGTGGTCGAGGGTGAGTCCGGCCTTGGTAAAGAGCGGGCCGGTGGGGACTTCCCGAAAGAGGAAGACGGCCGCGACGGAAAGCTCCTCGTCCCCGGCCGGGCCTTTGAGGACGAGCTTTTCAACGCCCTTTTCACCGACGATTTCCCTGATCTCCATCCCGGCATGCAGGACGACGCCCTTCTTCTCGGCCTTGACGAAGGACTCTTCCAGGGCGGCCGGATCCTTGAGCTTCCCGGTGATCCAATGGACGTTGGCCCCCATCTGATTGAGGGCCATGACGTCTTCAACGGCCTCTTCCGACGCGCCGTAGGCGGCGACCTCGCGGCCCCGATAGAGCGGCCCGTCGCAGACCGCGCAATAGCTGACTCCGTACCCGACCAGCCGCTCCTCGCCCGGGATCTGGCGCTCCTTGGCGAACGGCTTGCCGGTCGCCAGGACGACGGTCTTGGCCTCGATGAAGGCGTCGGTCGTGGAGACGAACTTGGGATCGCCCTCCAGGGACAAGGCGATGGCATCGCCCTTGACGAACTCGGCCCCGAAATGGGCGGCATGGGATCGGAACTTCTCCAGCAGATCCTGGCTGTTGATGGACAGATAGCCGGGGAAGTTCTCCAGCTCCCAGCCGATCGACATGCGGGAGGCCGCCCGTTCGCCCTCCAGGACGATCGTCTTCTTGCCCGCCCGGGCGGCGTAGATGGCCGCCGTCAGGCCGGCCGGGCCGGCGCCGATGATCAGGATATCCGCTTGATGGCTTTGCATGAACGCTCTCCTCGATTCCGAAGCTCTTCCCCATTATAGCCGATCTCGCCGCCCTCTGCCTTGACACTCGTTCGCGGAGGGGGCTATATTCGGGCCGGGAGGAAGGGGAGATCGAAACTCGGACGATGGCAGGGTTCGACCCGGCGTTGGCGCCGGGAACTCTATTCGCAGGCCGCTACCAAATCATCGAAGAGGCCGGACGGGGCGGGATGGGGATCGTCTATAAGGCCTTGGACACGACGATCAACGAACGGATCGCCCTCAAGATCCTGGCGCCCGAGATCGCCGACGACGCGACCGGCATGGAACGGTTTCGGCGCGAGCTCAAGTCGGCCCGCCAGGTCACCCACGCCAACGTCGTCCGCGTGCACGACCTCGGCCAGGCCGAGGGAATCGCCTATTTAACGATGGAGTTCGCTCCAGGTCAAACTCTGCGCAGCGTCCTGGGCATGGCCGGCCGCCTCAATCCCCAGACCGCCGTCGAATACGCCCGCCAAATCTGTGACGGTCTGGCCGCCGCCCATCGGGCCGGAATCATCCACCGCGACCTCAAGCCTCAGAACCTGATGGTCGACGACCGCCATCGGCTGCGGATCATGGATTTCGGCATCGCCCGCCCGCTGGCCGGCAGCGGCCCGACCCGGGAAGGAGCGATGATCGGCACGCCGGCCTATATGGCGCCCGAGCAGGTCGAGGGGCGGGACGTCGACGGCCGGACCGATCTCTACGCCCTCGGCGTCATCCTCTTCGAGATGACCACGGGACGCCTGCCGTTCGAGGCCGAATCGAACCGGGCCATGGCTCGCCGCCGGCTCGAATCCGCCGCGCCGTCCCCCGCCTCGATCAACCCCGCGATCCCGGCGTCGTTGGACGCCCTCATTTTGCGATGCTTGGTCAAAGAGCCGTCCGCGCGGCCGGCTTCGGCGGAAGCCCTGGGCGTCGCGCTGGCGGAGATCGCGGCCGAGATCGATCCGGCGGCTCCGGCTCATCCCTCCGTCCTCCGGCCCACGCCCTCGGCCGCGCTTCGCTCCCGCCGCGCCCCGTCCGCGGCGGTAGCGGCCGGCTTGATCATCCTCGCCGCGTTGGGCGCTTACCTTTTCATCTTCCGCGGCTCCGGCCCACCCCCTCCGGCAGGCTGGACGACGCGGCTGGCGGTCCTGCCGCTCGTCGACGGCAGTCCGGGCCGGGACCAGGCCGTTCTCTGCGACGGCATGACCCACGGCCTGCGGGGCAAGCTGGCCGCCGCAGGAGGCCTGAAGATCATTTCGGAATATTCCTCGAATCAGTTCCCCGGCTCGCCGACCGGGCTGGCCGAGATCGGCCGCACGCTGGGAGCCCGGCACATCCTCACGGGGAGCCTGAATATCCACGACGGGATGCTTACGGCTGAATTTGCCCTCGGGGATGCGCAGACGGGAGCGGAGATCTGGAAGAGGCCTTACGGCGGCAAGGTCGGGGACTATTTTGCCATACAGGCCCTGATCGCGGACGACGTGGGAGAACGGCTGGCGGCGTTCCGGACAGTCAAAGTCGCCCCCACGCCATCCGCAGCGGACCCGGCCAGCCTGGAGGCCTACACGGATTACCTCATGGGCCGCCGTTTCGAGGCCCGCTACCGCGACGGCGACGCCGCGGCGGACTTTGAGGATGCGGCCAAGCTCTATCGCGGCGCATTGGCCCACGACGCCCGCTACACCCCGGCCTTGCGGGGGCTTGGGGACCTCCACGAAGCCCGCTTCGTTAAAGCCGGCGACCCGACCGATCAGGCCTTGATGCTGGAGAATTATCGCAACGCCTTCGAGACCAACCCCGCCTTGCCCGATTCGATGATCGCCATGGGCTGGTCCTACTTCTACCAGCAGAACCAGGAAGAGGCCGCGCGGTACTTCAAGCGGGCCCGGGACGCGGCGCCGGAACAGGCGCCCGTTCTCCTCAGCGTCGGAGCCTACTTGCGCAGCATCGGGCTCTATGAAAAGGCAGTCGTCTATCTCGAGCGGGCCGGCGAGAAAAGTCGCGAAACCGATCCGCTGTCCACCAATCCCGCTTTTCAGCTGGCCGGCTGCCGCGGATTCCTAGGCCAGGCCGCCGAAGCGGAACGGATCCTGCGGGGGCTCGGGCCGGCCGGGCCATCCCAGATCCGGGTCCGGATTCTGTTGGCTCGCCAGCTTCTGGCCCAACGGAAGACGGCCGAAGCAAGGGCGGAGCTCGAGGCCATAGGCAATCCGTCCGCTCTGGCGTCAACGCTAAGGCGCGCATACGATCTCAACCGGCTCTGGCTCGAGGCGGCCTCGGGAAACGGGGCTGAAGCCCTCCGCCTGATCCGGGCTTCGGATCGGCCCTTCGGCTACGAGATCGTCAACGCCTATTGCCTCTTGGGCCGCAAAGAAGAGGCGCTGGCGTCGATCCGGGACGGCATCGACCGCGGCTTTCTGGTCGTCAAGGACTACCTCTATCGTTATCCCTACCTGATCGGAAACAAGATCTTGGACGTCCTGCGGGCCGATCCGCGCTTCCGGAAGATCCTGGCCAAGCAGAAAGATCTCGACACCCGGCTGAACGCGATCTGCGCCGGTCTTTGACCGGCCGGGGCGATAAGGGCTCGCCGTCGGCTCGCCGGGCGCTTGACACGGCTACATCGGGAAGCTACATTCATGCCTATGAAAAAGAGCGGAATCCTAGGCCTAGGCATCCTCCTGGCCGTCATTGGCCTCGCTGCGTTCAGCCAGGCCGCCTCCGGATACGACAAGCGATTCGAAATCGCGAAGGCCCGCAACGAGGGCTGGTACACGTCCCTCTCGATCCGGCCCCAGTTCGTCCAGGGGGATTTTCGCTCCCGTCTCGTTCTGTGGCACTTCGAGAAGGCGTTTTTCATCCCGCGCCTGACGAAGGGTTCCGACCTCGACGTCGGCCTGGCGATCGGCCGCAAATCGGCCTACGGTTCCTGGGAAGTCCGTTATTCGCTGGCTCTGCCGCAGGCCGTTGTAGCCGACCGCACCCAGGGGATCCAGATCCACAACCTGGAGATCAGCGGCCGATCCTACTTCTGGCCGGGAGAGATTCTGCAGCCTTACGGGCAAATCGGCATCAATGTGCCGTTGATCGTCGTCCCGGACGGAGCGGCTTTCCAGGGAGCGAACCTCAACGCCATGTATGTGGGCGTGGGGCTCAACGCCGGGGCCGGATTGACCTGGGACTTCGCTCCCGACACCTTCCTGGATATCGGCCTGGTCTATCGGTTTCTGGCCTTCTTCTACGCCTACGGCGAAGGCAAAGGCCGCGACATCAACCATCTCCGCACCGTCCAGGACGGCGACCAATTCGGCCGCTTGCTCCGCTCGTCGTCGCTGGCCCTCACGGCCAGCCTGAACTTCATGTTTTAATCGCAGCCATGAGCGACCGCCTGTCCATCCGCGCACTCAAGGCCCAGATTGGGAAGGAGCTGATCCTCTCGGACTGGCTGACCATGACCCAAGATCGAATCGACGCCTTCGCCGCCTGCTCCGAGGACCGGCAGTGGATTCATGTGGACCCCGAACGGGCGGCGGCGGGGCCGCTCAAAGGCACGGTCGCGCACGGTTTTTTGGTTCTCTCCCTCATCCCCCACTGGCTCGCGGAAAGCTCGATCTTCCAGGCCCGCTTCCGGATGGCCGTCAACTACGGGCTGGACCGGGTCCGCTTCGTCCGCCCCGTCCGGCCGGGCCAGAGGATCCGCCTGCGGGCGGTCCTGCACGAAGTCGAGCGCAAGGGCTTCTTCCGGCTGCTGCTCAAGATCGGGGCCACGGTCGAGATCGAAGGCCAAGCCAAGCCCGCCCTGGCGGCCGAGGTGCTGGGGTTGATCGTCCTCTGAATCATCCGCCCCATTGTGTCGGCCGTCCGGAAAGCGTATAATGCCCCCTTAACACTGAATTGAAGACGTCTGCCGTATCGTGCCACGACTTGATCAGCAACCCTCCGACGGGCGCAAAAAATTCCCCGTGTTGAAATTTGATTTTAGGATTCATCATGCGATTTGAAGAACTCGGCCTCCATCCGCGCCTGCAGCAAGCCATTGCGGACAGGGGCTACACCGATGCGACCGAGGTCCAGGAACGGACCTTGGCCGTGACCCTGCGCGGCGGCGACGCCGCCGTGCAGTCGCAGACCGGGACGGGCAAAACCGCCGCCTTTCTGATCACCATTTACGAAAGCCTCCTGCGGTCGGAGGGCAAACGGGGCCGGGCCCTGATCATCGCCCCGACCCGCGAGCTGGCCGTCCAGATCGAGGGCGAAGCGCTCCGCCTCGGCAAGAACCTGGGCTTCGATGCCGTCGCCATCTACGGCGGCGTCGGTTACGAAATCCAGGAAAAGAGCCTCCGTCACGGCGTCGACATCGTCGTCGGGACGCCCGGCCGCCTGCTCGACATGGACCAGAAGAAGACGCTGGACCTGCACGCCTTCGACATTCTGGTCATCGACGAAGCCGACCGGCTGTTCGACATGGGCTTCCTGCCCGATCTGCGTCGGATCGCCCGCCGCCTACCGCCCCCCGGCGTCCGCCAGAGCATGCTTTTCAGCGCCACCCTCGACCGCGCCGCCCGCAGCATCGCCACGGTCTACCTCAACGAAGCGGTCTACATCGAGCTTTCTTCGGTGCGGATCCCGGTCGATGCCATCACCCAGGAGCTGTACCAGGTCAAGAGCCATCTCAAGCTCAACCTCCTGCTCGGCATCCTGGCCGCCGAAAAGCCGCACAATGCCCTGATCTTCACCAATATGAAGTACGAGGCGGAGCGCCTGGCCCGCAAGCTGGAGCGCAACGGCTTCAAGGCCCGCCACATCAGCGGCGACCTGCCCCAAGCCAAGCGCCTGCGGGTCATGGAGGACTTCCAATCCGGGAAGTTCCCCATTCTGGTGGCGACGGACGTGGCCGCCCGCGGCCTGCATATCGACGCCCTCGATCTGGTCGTCAACTACGACCTGCCCCAGGAGTCCGAGAACTACGTCCACCGTATCGGCCGCACCGGCCGGGCCGGGGCCACGGGCAAGGCCGTCTCCTTCGCCTGCGAGAAGTTCCTGGAGAACCTCTACCCGATCGAGCGCTACATCGGCGGCATGATCCCGGAGAAGCGGGCCACGGCCTCGATGTACGCCATCGACCGCAGCGTGGGCATCCCGGAAGCCCCGCGGGAGCGCTCCGGCGGGCGCGGCCGCGACCGCAGCGGCGGCGGCCAGGGCCGGCAAGGCGGCGGCGGCGGACGCCCGCCCCGTTCCGGTGACGGCCGGCGCGGTCCGCGGCTGGATTCGGCGGTTCCGCCGCCGTCGGCTCCGTTCGTGGCCCCCTCGGTCTGACGCCACCCATTTTTCCTCATTCTTCTCCCAACTCCGGGAAACGCGGATAGGGGTATCATCCCGGCGGCTTCGGCCTCTTTTCGCCGTTGGCCGATGCCCCATCCGCGATTATTTCCCGGCGATGGGAGATGATTCTCTCTCTTTCTCCCCGCTTGACGCCTTCCAAATGGGGAAATATAGTGGCGGAGTCATTCCCCGCCAGGAGGCGCCCATGTCCGCCATGAATCGCCGCGACGCCCTCAAGACCATCGGCACGCTCGCTGCCGGCACGGCCCTGCCCGCACGGCCGGCCGCCGCCGCAACGCCCCGGCAAGCCCCCGCCGGCCCCAAGCTCGCGCGCCCCCTCACCGCGGTCGTCCTGGGCGCCGGCAACCGCGGCAACGTCTATGCCGGCTACGCCGACGCCCACGCCGACGAGCTCAGGATCGTCGGCGTGGCCGAACCCGTGGCCCACAAGAACGAGCGCTTCGCCAAGAAATACGGCATCACCGACGAGCATCGCTTCGTGACCTGGGAGCACGCCCTCGACATCCCCAAGTTCGCCGATTTGGTCTTCATCACCATGCCCGACCGGCTGCACTACCTGGCGGCCATGAAGGGCTTGGAAGTCGGCTACGATCTGCTGCTCGAGAAAGCCATCGCCCAAAGCTGGGCCCAGTGCCGCAACATCCTGGTCCAAAGCAGGACCTACGACCGCATCGTCGCGGTCTGCCACGTCCTGCGTTACACGCCCTACTTCCGTAAGCTGAAAGAGCTCGTTGACAACGGGACGATCGGCGACGTCGTCAGCATCCAGCATCTGGAGCCCGTCGAACATATCCACATGTCCCATTCTTTCGTCCGCGGCCCCTGGCGCAATTCGATCGAGTCGACGCCGATGATCCTGTCCAAGTCCTGCCACGACCTGGACATCCTGCGCTGGATCATCGACAAGCCCTGCCGCCGCGTCCAGTCCTTCGGCTCGCAGTCCAAGTTCATCCCGGCCCGGGCCCCCCAGGGCGCGCCGCGGCGCTGCACGGACGGCTGTCCGGTCGAGGCCGAATGCCCGTTCTCCGCGCTCAAGGTATACCTCGGAAGCGCGAACTGGCTGGGCCATCTCAACCTCAAGACCGGGTCGAAAGAGGAGATCCTGCAGGCTCTCAAGACCGGTCCATACGGCCGCTGCGTTTATCATTGCGACAACGATGTGGTCGACCACCAGGTCGTGAACATGGAGTTCGAGGGCGGTGTCACAGCCGCCTTTTCCATGGAAGGGTTGACGACCTACGCCGGGCGCCGGACGAGGATCATGGGCACCCGAGGCGACCTGGTCGGCGACGAGGAGACGATCCGGATCGGCGATTTCGCCAAGAAGACCGTGGCGACGCTCGCCGTCAAGGACTTTGCGGTCATCGATTCGGGCCACGGCGGAGGCGACTACGGGCTGGTCCACGACCTCCTGCGGTCCGTCGACCGGCGCGACCCGGCCCTGCTGACCTCGACCATCGAAGCCTCGATGGAAAGCCACCTCATGGGCTTCGCCGCCGAGGACAGCCGGCTGGCCGGAGGCAAGGCGGTCGAGACGCGGATCGAGGAGGCGGTTTGAGCCGGCAGGCCGCTGGAAAAGATCTCCTCGCGGCCGTGCGGGCCGAGGCCAAGGCCCGCCTGGACGA
This sequence comes from Candidatus Aminicenantes bacterium, assembly GCA_026393855.1. Lineage (NCBI taxonomy): Bacteria > Candidatus Aminicenantota > Candidatus Aminicenantota bacterium. The sequence goes on along the minus strand of JAPKZJ010000101.1, from coordinate 16,599 downwards.
CGCCCGGGGCAGCCACGACTGGGACCACACCGAACGGGTCCTGTGCCTCTGCCTCCACATCGGCCGCCGCGAGCGGGCCGATCTGATCGTGCTGCGCCTGGCCGCGCTCCTGCACGACATCGGCCGGGCCGAGGAGGACCGCACCAACGGCCGCACCTGCCATGCCGAAGCCGGGGCCCGCGAGGCCCGCGTCATCCTGGAAAAGCACGGCTTGCCCGAGGCGACGATCGCCTCGATCGTCCACTGCATCGGAACCCATCGTTATCGCAAGGCGGCCCGGCCGGAGACGCTAGAGGCCCGGATCCTCTTCGATGCCGACAAGCTCGACTCCATCGGGGCAGTTGGGATCGGGCGGGCTTTCCTCTTCGCGGGCGAAGTAGGCGCCCGGATGCACGATCCCGCCGTCGACGTGGAGAAGACCAAGCCCTATACCAAGGAAGACACGGCCTACCGGGAATTCCTGGTCAAGCTGCGCCACATCAGGGACCGTATGACCACGGCCGAAGGCAAGCGCTTGGCCCGCGGGCGGCACGCCTTCATGACCGCCTACTTCCGCCGGCTGAACAAGGAAACGGCGGGAAGCGTCTGACTCGCCCTCGATTATTTTAGAGGCTTCTTCTCGGCCATCAGCGCCGCGGCCTTCTCGACACGCCGGGCGCGCGTTTCGACCTTCTTGGCCTCAACGATCCATTCGATGTAAGCCTTGCGGTGGGAAGGGGCCAAGCCATCCCAGGCCTGCTTGGCGGCCTTGTTGCGGGCGATGGCTTTGGCTAGATCCGGCGGGGCTTCGACGAGCCGAGGCGCGGCGTCCGGCTCGACCACCACCTTGACCCGGTCGCCAATCTTGACCTTGGCCTTGTCGCGGACGGGCTTGGGCACGACCATGAAGTGATTGCCGTCGCCGTTGGGAAGCAGCGAGCTGTGGAAGGGGATGCCGTCGACGGTTCCCTTGACCTTGACCGGACCGCCCTTGCCGAAAGCCTTCTCCACGTCGAACGGGACTTTCAGATAGGTCCAGGTTCCCACCCCTTCCATGCGAACGAGCTTGGCCGAAAACGACTTCCCACCCATGACACTCTTCCTTGGCTTCATCTTCGCCCTTTTCAAAATGAAAATCAACACCCCCCTGGGCCAGAGGCGGGCCGCCGCGCCGCGACCGTTATAAACGGACGCGGAGAAGGGTATAATAGCGCGGATCGGGAGGCCGAAGGCGCGATGAAGCCGATTTCCGCACAAGCATCCGGGCCAGAGCCTTCCCGCGTCTTCGCCTTTCTGGCGCCGATCTTCGGCCTTCTCTTCCTCGCTCTCACGCCGCCCTTCCAGGTTCCGGACGAGCCGGAGCATTACTATCGCGCCTATCAATTATCCGAGGGGGGGATCGTGGGCCGGGCCGACCGAAGCAGCGGGGTCCAAAGAGCCGGAGGTTTTCTTCCCAAAAGCCTCAAGGCTGCGGCCGACCTGGCCATGGGCGACATCGCGCACAACGAAAGCGTCAAGGCGAACCTCGCCGAAACCCGGCGGGCGCTGGCCATCCCCCTGGCACCCGAAGAAAAAACTTTCATCGAATTTCCATCGACCGTTCTCTACTCGCCCATCCCCTACTTGCCGCAAGCCGCCGTCGCCGCCGCGGGCCGGCTCGTCAAGGCTCATCCTCTTATCCTGCTCTACCTGATGCGCCTGGCCAACCTGCTAGCCTGGCTCCTGCTCGCCGGCGCCGCGATCCGAATGACGCCGATTTTCAAATGGGTCTTCCTGCTCCTGGCGCTGGCGCCGATGTCCCTGGCCCAGGCGGCCTCGGCCTCGGCCGATGCGGTGACGAACGGCGCGGCGTTTCTGTTCATCGCCCTCGTCCTGCGGGCGGCATTGGAGCCCGAGCCGGCCGTCGGATCCCGGACGAGAATCGCCGTCGCCGTTCTGGCCGCGGTCGTGGCGCTCGGCAAGCCAATCTACGCCGTTCTGCCCTTCTTCGTCCTGATCATCCCCGCAGCCCGGCTGGGAGGCGGGAAGAAAAAGCAGGCCTTCACGGCGCTCGTGCTGGCAGCAACTATCGGCCTAACGGCCGCGTGGTCACTGGCCGCATCGGGCACCTCCGTGCCCCTTCAAGCCGGCGTATCCGCGATCGGCCAAGTCCGCTACGCTTCCGCGCACCCATCTATATTTCTGGGTGCGCTTTGGCATTCACTCACAGTCCATGTGCGGGATCACTTTCCCGAATTCATCGGCCAGCTCGGCTGGCTCGATGTAACCCTGCCGCTCGGCCTGGTCTGGGCATACTACCTCGCGCTCATCGGCACCGGGCTGACCGACAAGACGCCCGGACTCGTTTGGAGCCGGGGCCGGAGGGCATTCTCGCTGGGCCTGGCCGCGGCTGGAGGGCTCGCCGTCCTGCTGATGATCTACGCCTTCTGGAACCCCGTCGGCTCGCCGGGCATCGAGGGCGCCCAAGGACGCTACTTCATCCCCTTCGGCCCTCTCATATTCCTGGCCCTTTACAACCTTCGCCTGCCGCCGCTGCTTCGCGATTCGCGGCCGGCGCGGCTCATTTTGGCGGTCTTCGCCGCTTTTGCGCCGGCGCTGGCGCTCCTGGCCCTCGTTCTGCGGTATTACGCCTGATCCCCCCGATCCGCTCGGTTGAATCGCCGGCCGCCCCGGTATAGAATCCAAAGAGATCGAGCCCACCCGATGATCGAGCTGACCAACATCAACCGCGTCTACGGCAAAGGCGATTCGGCCGCTTTCGCCCTGCGCGGCGTCGGCCTGCGCGTCGCGGATGGGGCCTTCGTCCGTATTGTCGGCACGTCGGGATCAGGCAAGACGACCCTGCTCAATGTTGTCGGCGGATTGGACTCCGGCTATACGGGCTCGGCGGTCGTAGCCGGGCGGGACCTCAAGTCGATGTCCGACCGCGATCTAAGCCGGTTCCGCAATCGCACGGTCGGCTTCGTCTTTCAGCACTTCCATCTTCTCGATCACCTGGACGCCCGCCAAAACGTCGCCATCGCCTCGTTCTTCGCCGACGAGGACGGGAGCGACTCCGAAATGCGGGCGGTAGAAGCCCTGACTCGGGTCGGCCTGGACGGCAAGCTCCACAGCCGGCCGGGCGAGCTGTCGGGCGGGCAGAAGCAGCGGGTGGCCATCGCTCGGGCCCTGTTCAACAAGCCGCGCTTGATTCTGGCCGACGAGCCGACCGGCAACCTAGACACCAAGACGAGCGGCCAAATCATCGAGCTGCTCGAATCGCTCAACCGCGACGACGGCCTGACCGTGATCGTCGTTACCCACGAGGCGCCGCTCTTCCGCCACGCTACTCAGACGGTTCGGCTCGAGGACGGCCGGATCGTCGTAGGGGGCGAGGCGTGAGGCGCCGATGACGGCCCGCAAGCTGGCTCGGATCGTGGCCCAGAACCTGGGGCGCAACCGCAAGAACATCCTCTTCGCCGGTTTCGGCATCGTGGTCGGGGTCTCCAGTTTTCTCTTCTTCATCGGGCTGGGCAGCGGCATCAAGCGGGTCGTATCCACCCAGATCTTCCCGACCGACGCCAACCGCGTCCAGGTCGTTGCCAAAAAGTCCGGGCTGGGAGGCGCGCCGCCGGCCCGCATCGACGACGCCGCCATTGCCCGGCTGGAGGCGATTCCCGGTGTCAAAGGCGTCTATCCACGGATGCGGCTGGCCGTCCCGGCCACCATGGCCTTGGTCGGCGCCCATTTCCCCGAGGAGGATCTGGCCCGGATCGCGAATCTGCCCGGGATCTCGCCGGACGTCTTGGATTCCGTTCGCCGTCTGGACCTGTGGCTCGAGATCATGGCCGACGGCATCGACCCGAGGCTCGTCGGAAGCGACGTCCTGTTCGGGACGTTCACCGATCCGGCGCCCGGCCAGCCCGTCCCGGTGATCATCTCCAAACGCCTGGTCGAGATTTACAACGCCTCTTTTGCCGAGGTCCGGCATCTGCCGCTCATCAGCGAGATCCTCATTCCGATGGTCCCGTCCCTGCCCCTGACGCTCAACGAGTCTTATGTCAACCGCGAAGCCTCGGGTCCGCAGCGCCAAGTCCGGGTCAAGCTCATCGGCACAAGCCACCAGGCCATCCTGGGCGGGCTGACCATGCCGCTGGCCACCGTGCGAGCCCTCAACCGCGAGTTCGCCGGGGCGGCGGCCGCCGCCTTCTTCGACTCCGCCTCCGTCGAGGCCGCGTCGGCGGACAAGCTGACGTCAATCCAGGAGGCCGTGGCCGAGCTGGGCTTCGCCATCGACGCGGGCCAGCAGCGGATGGCCGAAAGCGTCGCCCTGGCGGTGACCCTGGTCATGCTCGGGTTCAGCTTGATCAGCCTGACCATCGTGGCGGTGGCCGCGGTCAATATCGGCCATACCTTCTACATGATCATCTACGAGCGGCAGCGGGAGATCGGTTTGCTCCGAGCAGTCGGCGCTTCCCGAACGGACATCCGAACCATGATCCAGGGCGAAGCGGCTGTCATCGGCATCGTCGGAGGCCTGGTCGGGGTCTTTCTGGGGACGGCGGCCTGCCTGTTGACGGATTTGTTGGCCGGCCGGCTTCTTCCCAAGTTCCCCTTCAAGCCGGACCACTTCTTCGCCTATCCCTGGTGGATGTTCGCGGGAGGAGTGGCGCTGGCGCTCGTCTTCTGTCTGCTCGGGGCGTTCGCCCCCGCTAACCGGGCCGCCCGGCTCGATCCCTCCCGCGCCCTCACGGGCCGCTAGGGGTCAGGTCTCAACATTCAACAATCGACTTCATCCGTTCACGTCGACCGTCACCAATTGTTGTCGGATTTGTTGAATGTTGAGACCTGCCCCCTCTCTGATCCACCCGCGATGCGTTTGCGGCGGTGGGAAGCTAGAATTCAATCCGTGAGCGCCGCGCCCAGGGCGCTCAAGATCTGGGGATAGGGAGGAACGACGACCTCGCGCTTGATCTTGCGGCCGAGCAGAGAGGCGACACAACGGCTGCGGGCGACACCGCCGCAGAAGATCACCTCGCCCTCGGTCTCCAGCCGGGCCACGAGCGGATGGACCCGGTCGACGATCGATTGATAGAGTCCCAGGGCCAGACGGCGCCGATCCTCGCCCCGGGCGATGAGCGCGACGACTTCCGATTCGGCAAAGACTGTACACATGCTGCTCACGGTCACTGCCCGGTCGGCCTGCATGGCCTCCCGGCAGAACTCGTCCAGCGTATAGCCCAGGGCCCGGGCCATGACTTCCAGAAAACGGCCGGTCCCGGCCGAACAGCGGTCGTTGAGCTCGAAGTCCTCGAACCCGCCGTCGGGCCGGACCCGAATGACTTTGGCGTCCTGGCCGCCGATGTCGATGACCAGCCGGCAGGCAGGCCGAATGTGATGGGCACCTCGAGCGCAAGCCTTGATTTCGGTGATGACCCGGGCTCCCAGCTCCTGCTCTAACATCCGCCGGCCGTAGCCCGTGGCCCGGATCGGGAGGCCGGCCCAAGGCGCAAGCTTCTCGCGGATCGCGGGCAGCGGGTCAGGCGTCGTGTCGAAGACGTCGGCATGGACGATCGCCTCGCTTTTCAGGACGACGATTTTGGTCGTCCGCGAGCCGAGATCCACTCCGACCCGGGACTCATCCGCCACGGCGGAACTCCAAGCTCTCGATGAAGGCCTCGATCCGGATCTGGAGCTGGCCGATGTCCTCTTCGGAATAGTCGGTCTCGATCTTGATCGAGGGGACGCCGGCCGCCTTGAGGGCGTCGGCCATCGCTATGGCTTCCACATTGTAGGTATGGCAAGCATGGAGGATATATTGGACGACTCCGTCCACGTGATATTCGCCGGCCATCCGGACGGCGTTTTCCATCCGCTCGGTGTTGGGCGAGAAGCAGGAGCAATCGATGGTCATATAGCGGTCGGCGATGGCTGCGAGCATCTCATCCAATCCCGCGGCGCCCTCGTCCACCAACCCGGTAAAGTAGCGGGTCCCGGTGCAGCTCTCATCCACTACGACGGCGGCCCCCGAGGTCTCCACGAGATGGTGCAGCTTCCAATTGCCCAGAACCGACGGGCACCCCGCGATCATGATCCGCCTTCGCCCTTCCGGAAGGGCCCCGAACCCCGCGGCGACCCGGGCGGAAAGCTCCTCATTCAAGGCTTCCAGCTCGCGAGTAAAACGCTCTGGGTCGTCGATGAGGGCGGCCTGCATGACGACGAGCGCGTCCGTCCCGCTGATGGGCGGCCGCTCGGCCTTCCGCAGTTCGTGCATCCGGGCCAAGGCCCGGCGCTTGCGGTTCATCAGCCGAACGGCCTCGGCCAAAAGACCCGCCTCGAGCGGGCGCCCGGTCAACTCCTCGATCCGACGGGCGAAGGCCAAGACCTCTTCCAGCCACAGCGCCCGGTCGGCGGGGTTCTTCTTCTGCGGCAGCTCCAAAACGTGAAAGCCGCCCTCGCGCCCCAGCACGTCCCAAGTCTTTTTCTTGGCGTCGCAGGTCGTCTCCCCCACCGCCAGGTCTTCGAGCGGTCCATAAGGGCAGGCCCCGGACATGGCCAGCCCCAACGTCGATTTGACCAGGGGGCACATATTTCGCGGATAGGTCTGCTCGGCATAAGGGATAGACGCGGCTGTGCCGCCGCACAGCGCCAAGTGGACCGTCCCCAGGGCGATCAGGATCTCCTCGGGAACATAGACGCAGAACGTGCCGACGAACTTGGCCCCGGCCGCCTGCTTGGCCATGACCTCACGGACCCGGTCGCCGTGCGAGCCGTGGATGACGCCGTCGAAATAGCGCATCCCCGCCGGGCGGCCGGGACGGGACTCGACTTGGCGATCGTAATTGGCGGCGATCGAGGCCAGGATCTTGCCGTGCAGCTCGACGTCCAGGCCGAGCCCGGCCCAGAGCTTCCCGTCCTCAGGCGAAGGCCGATGGGTCATGGTGCGTCCGGAGCCGCAGCCGTCAGGCGTTGGCCACCCGCTCCAGCCGCTTCATGATACTGAACATGAAGGTCGCCGACAACACGCAAGCCGTGACCAGGATGGCCCAGACCGCCCACAGCGGCACCCGCATCCAGAACCAAGCCACCACCCCGACCAGGTTGTTGCCGATGGCCGTGGCGGCAAACCAGCACCCTTGCATGAGCCCCTTATATTTGGGCGGGGCCACGCGCGAAACGAACGAGATGCCGATCGGGCTGAGCAAAAGCTCGGCGATCGTGACCGCAAAGTAGGTCGAGATGAGCCAATAAACGGAAACCTGGCTGGCGGCGGGGGCGACCAGTCCGCCCAGCGACTTGGGGCTGGGCAGGCCGAGCGAGCCAATAACCAAAATAGTATAGGCCCCGGCGGTGATGAGCATGCCGTAGCCGATCTTGCGGGGCGCCGACGGCTCCTTGCCCTTCTTGTTCATCCAGGCGAAGATGCCGACGACGAGCGGCGTCAGAGCCACGATGAAGAAGGGGTTGAAGTGTTGGAACATCTGGGGCATAAATCGGTTGACGGCCGGATAGCTCTGGAAGCGAAGGAAGGCCAGCAGGCCGAATCCGATGGCGACCGCGGCGCCGATGCCCCGAACGAGCGCCTTGGACTTCTTCCGCAGAGCGAAGACAAGGCCCACGACCGCCAGGAAGACCGGCAGAAGACCGGTCAGATCGAACCATAAGTTGGTCGCCTGGCCGACGCTGGGCACCGTATAATCGCGGGCGAAGAAGGTCATCGTCACCGCGCTTTGGTGGAAGGCCATCCAGAAGAAGATGACCACGAAGAAGACGAGGCCCAGGGCCACCAGGCGCTCCTTGGTCTGCTCGCGGGTCAGCTCGACGACTTGGTCCTTGTAAGCCGCCGATTTCTTCTTCTGGACGTCGGCCATGGCGGCCACCTTGTAGTGCTTCTTGAAACCCCAGAAGATGAGCATCGACAGGACAAGTGAGATGCAGGCGACGCCGAAGGCGAAGTGGTAGGACTTGCTCAAGGTGTTGATGTAGGTCTCGGAAAAGCCCCGCAGCGAGTCCATAGTCACGTTTGCGTCCTGGGCCCGGGCGATCCCGAGGTAAGCCGCCACGTCAGCCAGCTTGCCCTTGAGGAAGTCGTTGGCCATGGCCGGGATGCGGGCGTCGTAGAAGAGATGGGCCTTGCCCAGGATCCAGTTGGAGACCGCCTCCGAGGCCGTCGGGGCGAACATGGCCCCGACGTTGATGCCCATGTAGAAGATGTTGAAGGCCCGATCGCGCATCCCGCTATACTTGGGATCGTCATAGAGGTTGCCGACCAGGGCTTGCAGGTTGCCCTTGAATAACCCCGTCCCGAGGCAGATGACGGCCAGGGCGGCCACGATCAGGACAAAGCCCGAATTCATGGTGGTCGGGAGGGTCAGCATGGCGTAGCCGATGAACATGGTGATCATGCCCAACGAGATCGTCTTGCCGTAGCCCAGGAAGCGATCGGCCAGGAAGCCGCCCAGCAGGGGGAAGATATAAACCCCGACCATGAAAGTCGAGTACATGAACCCAGCCGAAGCGGCCGACAAGCCGTACTTCGCCTGCATGAACAGGACGAAGATCGAGATCATAGTGTAAAAGCCGAAGCGTTCGCCCATATTGGCGAAGAAGGCGATGAACAAGCCCTTGGGGTGTCCCTTGAACATGTGCGGCCCTCCGTCGGTGGGATGGTTGCGGACGCAGCCACTATACGGGGAAGGCGCGCGGAGTGTCAACTCATTATGGGAATTGACAGCCATGCCGTCGGGGAATAGTATTTTTATCGGAATCAAGCCTCTGTGTTGTCATCGAGCGTCCCTTACACCGTCCTTCTGGTGATCGGCTCGACCGTCATCATGGCCCTGGCTCTCTACGCCTGGGCCCGGCGGCGGTCGGAGATCGCCCTCCCCTTTGTCGGCTTGATGCTCGCCACCGCTTTTTATTCCTTCGGCTACGCTTTCGAGCTGGCTTCGACCCGGGTGGCCGGGATGCTGTTCTGGACCCGGATCGAGTACCTGGGAATCGCGACCATCCCGATCTTCTGGATCTCCCTGGCCTCCCGCTACACGGGACGGACCCGCTGGCTGACCAAGCCCATTCTCGCCGCGATGGGCGGACTTTCGGCGATCACCCTGATCCTCAATTGGACGAGCCCGTTCCACCACTTTTTCTACCGCTCCGTCGCCGTCTCGATGGCCGGTCCCTTCCCAATCTTCCGGACCGAGAAGGCCGCCTGGTACTGGGTCCACCAAGGCTACCTCAACCTGGCGATTGCGGTGGGAACGATCCTGCTCCTGGCCGCATTTTTTCGATCCACGGCCCCATACAAACGCCAGGCCGCGCTTATGGTCGGCGGCGCCCTCATCCCCTGGACCGCCTATGCCGTCTATATCTTCGGCTGGAGCCCTTATGGCATCGACACGAGCCCCTTCGGCTTGATCTTGCTGGGGCCGGTCTTCGCCCTCGGCCTCTTCCGCTTCCGCCTGCTCGATCTTGTCCCGGTGGCTCGGGACGCCGTCTTCCTGGGCATGACCGACGGCGTCATCGTGGTGGACGGGATCGACCGGATCATCGACTTCAACCCCGCGGCCCAAAGGCTCTTTCCCGGCCTGGCCGGGGCGTCGATCGGGTTCCCTCTCCCCAAGACCTTGAGCCGCCATCCCGCGGTTCTGGACCTCCTGGCCAGGGGGGGCGAGCCCGGAGCGGAGATCGGCGTCGACGTCGACGGCCGGCTCCGCTATTACCAGATCCGCCTATCGCCCATCCGCAATCGGAGGGGTCGGATCATCTGCCGGGCCCTCTCCTTCGGCGATTCGACCGAACAGACGATCCTGCGGCAGAGATTGAGCAGTCTGGCCACGACGGATGAGCTGACCGGAACCGCCAACCGGAGGGCCTTCCTGGATCAGGGACGCCGGGAAATCGCCCGGGCCAAGCGCAGCGGCCATGCCTTGTCGCTCATCGTCCTCGACCTGGATCATTTCAAGATCATCAACGACCGATGGGGCCATGCGGCGGGGGATGCCGCCCTGGTCGAGGCCTGCCGACGGCTGAAGTCCGTCCTGCGAACCGCCGATCTCTTGGGCCGCCACGGCGGCGAAGAGTTCGCCGTACTTCTGCCGGAAACGCCTCCCGCCCAGGCCTTACTGGCTGCGGAGCGCCTGCGAGCCGCGATCGCCGACGTGCCGATCCCCATCAAACAGAACACGACCGTGGCCTTGACGGCGAGCTTCGGTGTGGCCGGCGTGGCGAAGGTGGCCGAAGAGACGATCGAGGACCTCGTCCGAACCGCCGATCGGGCCATGTATCGGGCCAAAACGGCCGGTCGAGGCTGCGTCCGCGCCGCGACGGGCATAACCACCGACCACCTTTAAGCCCGCCGCTCCAACCATTCCCCCGCCATCGGCGTTGCCGTCCTCCGTTTGACAAGAACGAGACCCCTAGTTAGAGTAAGGGCGGAGCCGCAAGACCCATGAGCACCACCAACATCATCGATGTCATGATCGAAATCCCCAAGGGGAGCCGGAATAAATACGAGTTCGACAAAGCCAAAAAGGCTTTCAAGCTCGACCGGATGCTGTTTTCCTCAATGCACTACCCGAGCGATTACGGATTCGTCGACAAGACCTGGGCCGAGGACAGCGATCCCCTGGACGCCCTGGTCCTGCTGACCGAGCCCACTTTCCCCGGTTGCCTGATCGAAGCCAAGCCTATCGGCCTATTCAAGATGCGGGATGAGAAAGGCCTCGACCACAAGATTCTCTGCGTCCCCATCCATGATCCGCTGTGGAACCACATGAACCGGCTCGCCGACGTGGCCCCCCACATGCTGATCGAGATCGAGCACTTTTTTGACGTCTACAAGGAGCTCGAGCACAAGAAGACCGACGTCTTGGGATGGGAGGACGTCGAATCCGCCCGGCGGGTCATCCACGAATCCCAGGATCGCTATAAAAGCCTGATTTCGTCCCAGCTGTCCTGAAGGGTCCATGCGTTTCCGTCCGGCCCTCATCGTCCTGGGGGCGGTTCTCTTGCTCCTGGTTATGACTTTCCTGCCGTTTCCCGCCTCCGGCGGAAAGACGTCTTTCCTCCGGCCGTTCGATCTTCTGGCCGGAACACGCGTTCCGCCGCCGCGGCCGCCGTATTTCGCCGAGCGGATCGTCCGGGCCCTGCGGATCGCCCGATCCCTGCCGATCACGCGGCGCCCGGTAAAGATCCCCAATGTCCCGGAAGCCGCCGGGCAGGCCGTGGTCCAGCCGATCGAGGCGTCTTCGGAAAATGCCTTGGATGCCTTCTTTCGGGCTATGGAGGATCGAGTCCGCGGCATCGGAAACGTCCGGATCGCCTATTTCGGCGACTCCATCGTCGAGGGCGATCTGATCACCCAGGATCTGCGGACCAGCTTCCAAAAAGCCTTCGGCGGAAGCGGCGCCGGATTCCTACCGATCGCCTCGGAAGTAGCTCCCTTCCGGATCACGGTCAGCCAGGATTTTTCGTTGAATTGGAAGACCGTCTCCATCCTCCAGCGCCGGCCCGCCGCCCCGGTCGGCATCTCCGGGTTCGTCTATCTCCCCTTGAATAAGCCGGCGGCAGAGGGCGCCGATCCGGCCGCGGCGCCTTGGGTGGAATACAAAGCACCCGCCAAGCGCTCCCTGCTCAAGGAGTTCCGCCGGCTCCGGGTGTTTTACGAATGGGCCGAGGCGCCGGCCGTTCTGGAATGGACCGCCGACGACCGCCCGCCCGTCGAAATCGCCCTGGAGCCCGGAGCAGGCGTCCACGAAGCCGTGATCGAGCCCGATCCGCCGGCCGCCAAGCTGCGGCTCGTCTTCCGGTCCCCAAACACCCTGTCCGTCTACGGCGCGAGCTGGGAAGGCGGGGACGGCGTCCAGGTGGACAATTTCGCCGTGCGCGGCAACTCCGGGCTCCCGCTACGCGAGATTCCCGTCGACGTTCTGCGCGACTTCGACGCCCGCCTTCGCTACAACCTGATTATCCTCCACTTCGGGACCAACGTCGCCTCGCCCGAGATGAAAAGCTACGGCTGGTACGGGCAGGGGATGATCGAGACGATCCGGCATTTCCGGGAAGCCTTCCCCGAGGCGTCCATCCTGCTTGTCGGCGCGGGCGACCGCAGCATCAAGGAAGGCCTAGACTACGTCACTTTACCGGGGCTTACGGACCTGGTCGAAGTCCAGCGCCGGGCGGCCGAGAAGACCGGTTCGGCCTTCTTCGACCTCTTCGGCGCCATGGGCGGGACAAATTCGATGGTGGCTTGGGTCCGGCACGAGCCGCCGCTGGCCGCACTCGATTATACGCACCTTTCCGGCGGCGGGTCCCGGCGGGTAGCGGGATTCCTATATAATGCGCTCCTGGCCCGCTTCCGGGCCTTTGAGGACAGCCTTGACCGCTAGAAAAACCGCTTTGGGCGCCTGCCTTATCCTGGCCGCCTGTGTCCGGGCCGGGACCTCTCCGCAATCCGCCGCCCCGACCTACAAGGGCATCCTGGTCCCGGTCAACCCCGAAATCAACCGGATCCAGAACCCGACTTCGGCCCTGGGCCTCGTCTTCGACAAATTGAAGGACCTGGAGGCCGGGAAGCCCGGTCAGGTGGCGGTCTTCCACATCGGCGATTCCCACGTCGAGGCCGGTTATTTCCCCGGCGTCGTGCGGGAAGGGCTGCAACAGCGCTTCGGGGACGCCGGACGCGGATATGTCAAGCCGGTGATCCTGGGCCTCTACCCTAAAAAGCGAATCTCCTCGATCGTGATCCGCCAGGAAGTCAAGGCCATCCGGCTCTGGGCGGGGCTCAAGCCCGACGACCCGAGCCGCGGCTTCAACGGGCTGATCCTGTACCATGACAAGGGATTCGAGTACTACAACTTCGAGATCCTCGACGAGAATAACCAGGTCCTGGGGACGGTCAAGAGCGGGCGGCCGAAGGATTGGCCGGGAATGAACAGCATCCAAACCTCGAGCGTGGAGCTGCCGGGGACCTACCGGAGCGTCGTCTTGAAGACAGCGGCGGATCCCCAGCGGACCGGTCCGCGATTCGCCCAGCTTTACGGACTCTCGCTCGAGAGCGGGACAAGCGGGGTCGTCTACCACAATTACGGGATCATCGGGGGCAATTGCGACACCTTGCTGAGATCCGCCTTCCTCCACAAACAGCTCGAGCGGGTCCAGCCCGACCTGATCATCATCTCGCTCGGCACCAACGACGCCTCCACCCCCCTTTTCCGGCGGGAGGACTTTGCCGCCCGGCTCGACGCCTTGCTGGCCAAGGTCCGGGAAATCACCCCCCATTCGGCCATCCTGCTGACCACGGCCCCCGATTCCTATTATCCCCGGCTCCGGCGGCGCCCGGCCAAGCCCAACCCGAACATGGCCGCGGTCAGGGACGTCATCGCCTCGACCGCGGCGGCCCGTGGCTGCGCCTATTGGGATCTCTTCACCTTGATGGGCGGGCCCGATTCGATGAGGCTCTGGCGGGACAGCACCCTGGCCAACGCCGACAACATCCATTTCACCAAGGAGGGCTACCAGAGGCAGGGCCGGATGCTGCTGGATGCGCTGATGAAGGAATACGCCGACCATGGCGCCGCTCGATCCCGCTAGACTCGCCGCGCTTTTCGCCTTCGATCCAGCCGCCCCGCTGGGGTTCGTCAGCGGGTTCTTCCTGGTCTTTCTGCTCATTCTGCTTCTCCTTCAGCCCGCGGCTTCGCGGCGGCGTCAATCCCGGGTCCTGCTTCTGCTCCTCTTTTCGCTGTATTTCTACTACAAGGTCGGAGGGCTCTTCCTGGGGCTTCTCGTCCTGTCCACGGCGGCTGATTTCGGCCTGGGACTGGCCATCGCGGGCACGGAATCCAAGGCCGGGCGCCGAGCCGGGCTGTGGGCCGGAATCGCCGCGAACCTGGCCGTCCTTTTCGTCTTCAAGTATTCCCACCAGTGGATCGGCGTCTTTCAGGGCTGGGGCTGGCTGGGGCCGGGCCTCCGCAACCTGGCTCTGCCCGTGGGAATCTCTTACTACGCCTTCCAAAAGATCGGCTACTTGGCGGATGTCCGGGCCGGGCGCACGCCCGTCGTCAAAAGCTTCCCCGAATTCCTGCTCTTCGTCTCTTTTTTCCCCCGGGTCACGGCCGGTCCGATTCTGAGGGCCAAGGACTTTTTCGGCCAGCTGGACCAGCCGGCGGAAACGGACAAGCGCTTCGTCGGCGGCGGGGTATCGCTGATCCTGGCCGGGCTGTTCAAGAAGGCGGTCATCGCCGACTTCATCGGAGTGAACTTCGTGGATCGGGTCTTCGCCTCGCCGGGACTATACTCGGGCCTGGAAAACCTGATCGCGGTCTACGGCTATGCCGTCCAGATCTACTGCGACTTTTCGGGATACACCGACATGGCCCTGGGGATCGGCCGGCTGGTCGGGCTCCGCCTCCCGCCGAACTTCCAATCGCCCTACAAAGCCCTGACCGTCAGCGATTTCTGGCTCCGCTGGCATATGACCCTGTCGTTCTGGCTTAGGGATTACATCTTCTGGCCGCTGGCGCTCAAGCTGTCCGGCCTGATTAAGCCCGCCCGCGTGGCCGGCCTGCGGACGGACAAGATCATCCCGGTGGCGGCCACCCTGGTGGTGTTCCTGGTTTGCGGCGTCTGGCACGGCGCCGCCTGGGGCTTCGTCATCTGGGGGCTCATGCACGGGCTGGCCGTGGCGGTCGAGCGGACGCTCCGACTGCCCCAGAAAGCCCGCAAGAGCCGGAAACGGAGGCTATTGGCCCGAGTCCTTACGTTCCATTATGTAGGTTTGGCCTGGATTTTTTTCCGGGCCGATTCTCCCGGTAAAGCCCTGGCCGTTGTCGGCCGGATTTTCGGGCAGTTCAAGCTCAGGCTCCTGCCCCAATTCCTGGCCGGATATCCTTTGGTTTCCGCTCTCATCGCCTTGGGGCTGGTCCTACACTTATTGCCGGAGAAGGCCAAGGAGCGGGCCAGGCTTTTCGCGGCCGGAATGCCGCTCCCCGCCCAATCGGCCGCCCTGGCAGCCATGATCTGGCTCGTCTTCCAGTTCCGGACGGCCGCCATCCAGCCTTTTATCTACTTTAAATTCTGATATTTTCCCCTGGTTCCGCCGGGGCGGGGTGGAAATCGACCCCTTCGCGGTTGACTCGGCCAGTTCCCGATGCTATAAACGACGGTGCATGAACTTACGCATGTTCCGTTATATCGGAATCGTGAGTATCCTGGCCTTGCTCGCAGGATGCTCAAAACCGCCTAAACCAAACATCGTTCCCAGGATCGATCCGACCACTGGGAAAACCGTCTCCCAGACCGAGCTCAAACCGGCCTCGACTGCCGACATTCCCAAGGACGCCGCCAAGGAATCGCCGAAGACGATCATCCCCCCCGAAGAAAAGAAAGCCGCGGCCGAAACGGGGATCGAGGACACGAACAGCCCGACCAAGGGGGGCGCGGCGGCTTCGCTCGAAGAAGCCCTTGACGCCTACACCGAAGCCAAGACCTGCCGCGAAGGGGGCGACCTGGACGGGTCCCTCAAAGCCCTGGATCGGGCTTACGCCTTGATGCTCAAGGCCGAAGTGCCCGCGGATTCGCCGCTGCTCCAGGAAAAGAACGACCTCCGCATCCTGATCGCCCAGCGGGTTCAGGAGATCTATGCCTGCCAAGCCAACCCGGCCGGGACCGGCGGCAAGGCCATCCCGCTTATCGAGAACAAATGGGTTCTGGACGAAATTAAGAGCTTCCAGACGGTCGAACGCGGCTCCTTCCTGGAAGCTTATAAGCGATCGGGCCTCTACCGCGAGCTGATCGCGGCCGAATTCCGCAAAGCGGGCCTACCCGAGGAGCTGTCGTGGCTCCCGGTCATCGAAAGCGGCTACATGACCCGCGCCCTCTCAAAGGCCCGGGCCCTCGGTCTATGGCAGTTCATCGCCTCGACCGGCTACCGGTACGGGCTGAGTCGGGACCAGTGGGTGGACGAACGGATGGATCCCGAGAAAGCCACCCGGGCCGCCATCAAGCATCTGAACGACCTGCATACGGCTTTCGGCGATTGGGCGACGGCGCTGGCCGCATACAATTGCGGCGAGTGGGGCGTCCAGCGGGTCATCAACACCCAGCACATCAACTACTTGGACGACTTCTGGGATCTCTTCACCCGGCTCCCCTTCGAGACCGCCCGCTTCGTCCCCCGATTCATCGCCGTCGTTCTCATCACCCAGAACCCGGAGAAGTACGGCATCGCCCTGCCGGCGACCTATGCGCCCGCCAAATACGACACCGTCTCGGTCGCCAAACCCGCCAAGCTGTCGGTTCTCTCCACGGCGCTGGGGCTGGAGGCGACCGAGCTGGCCTTCCTCAACCCCGAGCTGCGGCTCGACTCGACGCCGGACAAGGCCTACGAGCTCAAGGTGCCGGCCGGCTACGGCGACAGAACCCAACAGGCCATCGCCGCCATCCCCAAGTACGTGCCCCCCGAAGCCAGCTTCTCCTACCATGTCATCCGATCCGGCGACACCCTCTGGTCCATCGCCCAGAAGTACCGGACTTCGCTCGACATGGTCATCAAGCTCAACGGGATCACCCGCAACGCCTTGCTGCTGCCGGGGAAGCGCCTCAAAGTACCTGGGAAGGGCGGGCTGGCGGCCAACTAAGAAG